>NZ_JBRRCU010000029.1:0-50280 GCF_056759195.1 Stenotrophomonas sp. STEN083
GGCCCTTGCTTCGGCTCTGGCCCTTGCTTCGGCTCTGGCCCTTGCTTCGGCTCTGGCCCTTGCTTCGGCTCTGGCCCTTGCTTCGGCTCTGGCCCTTCTCCCGCTAGCGGGAGAAGGTGCCCCGGAGGGGCGGATGAGGGCGAGCTCCTGCTCTACGGCTCACCGCCACAAAGGGTCAGCGCCGCTCAATCACGAACTTGCCAAACCCAACACCGATACTCCAGCCATGCCCCGTACCGGCCAACGCAAGCGAAATGTCACCCTTGGTCATCGCCTGCGCATCATTGGCACGCGACGCGCTGGCATGTGCCTCAGCTGCTGCGTAGGTCCCCAACAAATCATTGAGCGAATACGCACCACTGAACCTCCCGCGACCATCGGTGATGGTGGTGCGGCCCACAGTCAGACCACCACCCTTGGCGCTGATCTTGACCGGGATGCTGGCGCCGTTGTCGCAGGTAATCGTACCGGTGCCGCTGGAGGTCTTGTAGAACATCGACCAACCGGTCAGGTTGTAATGCAGCTCGCAGTCGATATTGCCCGCAGCCTGCGCCGCGGGCGCAATGCCCAACGCCAGCACCGCAGCCATCGCCATCGTCTTCTTCATCACGCATCCTCTGCTTGATTGAACCGGCATCGAGCCTGACAGCCCCCCTGCGCCTTGCAAAGAGCCTGCAGACCCGCCGCCCGGCCGGCGTTCAGCGAAGCACCACCGGCCCGCCCAAGGTAAACGCATCGGCATCCAGCATCGCCGGGAAGCGCTCGCGATGCGCTGCCAGCGCCTGCGCCGAGATGGTGGTGGTGACCACCTGCTCGCGCTCGCGGATCTCCAGCTGCGGCTGACCGAGGAAGTCGATCACCGCGCTGTCGCCGGAATAGTGCAGGCCATTGCCATCCACACCGATGCGATTCACCACTGCCACATAGCAGAGGTTTTCAATCGCGCGCGCACGCGCCAAAGTCTGCCATGCGTAGGCGCGCGCCGATGGCCAGTTGGCAACGAAGATCTGCAGGTCGAAATCCATCTGCCCTGCCCGCTCCACATCGAAGCGGTTGCGGCAGAACACGGGGAAACGCAGGTCGTAGCAGATCTGCGGATTGATCCGCCAACCCTTCCATTCCACGCATAGCCGCTCGTTGCCTGCGGCATAGCGCTTGTGCTCGCCGCCGTAGCGGAACAGGTGGCGCTTGTCGTAATAGTGCAACTCGCCTTCAGGCGTGGCCCATAGCAGGCGGTTGTAGACGCTGCCATCAACCCGCAGTTGCACACTGCCGGTCACTACCGCACCCAGCGCGCGCGCCTGTTCCGCGACCCATGCAATGGTCGGGCCTTCCATGTCTTCAGCCTGATCAATCGCGTCGTTGGAAAAGCCACTGGTAAAGGTCTCCGGCAGGATCACCAGGTCGGTATTGCCTGCCAGCGGTGCCAGCAAAGCACCGTAATAGGCCCGGTTACCCGCCGGATCGTGCCAGCGGGTGTCACCTTGCACGAGAGAGATACGGAGATCATTCATCAGAATCACTACCATCCGAATAGGGCACGAACGAAATGTTGTAAGCAAAGGGCCGCTCGCGTGGTGGCTCGTCCAGTTCGGCTTCGTAGACCTCGATTTTCCCAGTAATCGAAAAACCGATCTGCTCGCTGACGTAGCGAATCATGTCCACGGCCTCGGCCGTATCTGTCGCCCATCCTTTCATCGCCATCACCGCCGGGCCAGAGCGACACTCGAAGCCATCTGCCAATTGCCCGGCAGAGCCATCCGCAACAAGCGCGTAATGCTTGAACGGCGTACTGATCCGGCCATAGCGCAGCTGCACCTTCCAATCGTCGCCGAGCCCAGCGTCCGTCATAGCTTCACCAAGCGCTCGATAGCCGCATCCAGCGTCGCATCGTTCTTGGCGAAGCACAGCCGCACCAGACGCTGCCCAGCCGGCGGGGTTTCGTAGAACGGTGACAACGGAATTGCGGTGACGCCCTTCTCGATGGTCAGCCAGCGTACGAACTCATGGTCCGGCAGGTCGCTGATCGCCGAATAGTCGACCAGCTGGAAATAACCACCTGGCACCGGCAGCGGCTTCAAGCGCGTGCCCAGCAACTGTTCGCGGAAGCGGTCGCGCTTGCTCTGGTAGAACGCACCCAGCTCCAGGTGATGCTCAGGCTCATCGCGGATCATCGCGGCGAAACCATACTGCGCCGGGCTGTAGGTGGCGAAGGTGTTGTACTGGTGCACCTTGCGGAACTCAGCGGTCATAGCCGGTGGCGCGATGGCATAGCCGATCTTCCAGCCGGTGCAGTGGTAGGTCTTGCCGAAGCTCGATATCACGAACGCACGTTCGCGCAGCTCCGGGTAACGTAATGCCGACTCGTGACGCGCACCGTCATAGATGATGTGTTCGTACACTTCATCGGAGATCAGGTAGATGTCGGTGCCACGCAATACATCGGCCAATGCCTGCATGTCATCGGCAGTCAACATCGCGCCGGAGGGGTTGTGCGGCGTATTGACCATCAACATGCGCGTATTCGGGGTGATGGCCGCGCGCACGCGATCCCAATCCACCGCAAAGGTCTGCGGGTCCAGTGGCACGTGCACAGCGCGCGCACCGGCCAGATCGATCGCCGGCTCATAGCAGTCATAGGCCGGGTCCAGCACGATCACTTCCTCACCGGCCCTCACCACGGCGTGGATGGCATTGAAGATCGCCTCGGTGCCGCCGGAGGTGACGGTGATCTCGCTATCCGGGTCAACCTGCGCGCCATAGCAATCCAGTGCCTTCTGCGCGATGGCTTGGCGCAGCGGTGCCACGCCGGTCATCGGTGCGTACTGGTTCAGGCCCTCACGCATGGCTTTCGCGGTTTCATCGATCAAGCGCTGCGGGGCGGAAAAGTCCGGAAAACCCTGGCCAAGATTGACCGCACCGTGCTCGGCGGCCAGCTGCGACATCACGGTAAAAATGGTTGTGCCCACCTTGGGCAACTTGGTCTGCGGATGCATGGGTACGTACACGCCGGGGGAGAAAACACCGAGTGTACGCAAACCCGCCGGTCTCGGCCTCCCGATCAACCATCGGAACCGTGCCCGTGCAACGCAGGACAGGCGCAGCCCGGCGCTATACTGCGCGCCCCGATGCGCTGCCCAGCCTGCGCCACCTCTCAAGGACGGAAACGCCCGATCCGATGATTGAAACCGCAAACATCCCGCCGCTGCTCGACGCACGCGGCCTGCGTTTCACCCGCAACGACGATCCTGTATTCGGGCCATTGGACCTGCACGTGGATGCAGGCGAAGCACTGTTGGTGCAAGGGAGCAATGGCGCAGGCAAAACCACTCTGTTGCGCGTATTGGCGGGACTGCTGCGCCCGGACGAAGGCAGGATCGAGATCGACGGGCGGCCTGCCAACAGCAGTGATCGCTCCCGCTACATCGCCTACCTGAGTCATCTGACCGCGCTCAAACAGGACCTTGGCTGCCTGGAAAACCTGCATTTCCTGTGCGGGCTGCAGGGTCGCCGCGCGCGACAAATGCCGGGCAACGCCTTGGCCATCGTCGGCCTGGCCGGCTATGAGGACACCTTGGTCCGGCAATTGTCAGCTGGCCAGAAGAAGCGCCTGTCACTGGCCCGGATCTGGCTGTCACCGGCACCGATCTGGCTGCTCGACGAGCCCTACGCCAACCTTGATCTGGATGGGATCAACCTGGTCAACCGGATGATTTCCGCGCACCTGCGCGGTGGTGGCGGCGCACTGGTGACTACCCACGGCGCCTACGCGGCACCGCCGGTACGCAATCGCACCCTTACGTTGGCCAACCAGACAGCGCAGGAGGACGCGGCATGAGCCTGCCCGGTCCACAGCCAACCCTGCTCTCCGCCGCCCGCGCGCTGCTGGCGCGAGACCTGAAGCTGCTATGGCGTCGCCGCGGCGATGCCGCGCAACCGATCCTGTTCGCGCTGCTGGTGGTCGCCTTGTTTGCACTGGCCCTTGGTGGCGCCCCCAGGCTGCTGCAGAGCGTTGCTTCGGCGGTGTTGTGGCTTTCGATTCTGCTGGCCGGCCTGCTATCGCTGGACACTTTGTTCCGCAGCGATGCCGAGGATGGCTCGCTCGAGCAATGGCTGTTGTCGCCGGTGCCGCTGGCCTGGCTGGTCGCGGTGCGGGTGTTCTCGCACTGGTTGACCACCGCGTTTCCGCTGGTGCTGGTCAGCCCGTTGCTGGCCGAACTGATGCACCTGCCACGCGAGCAACTGCCGGTGCTGATCACCGCTCTGGCGCTTGGCACGCCGTTATTGAGCCTGCTCGGCGCGGTGGTCGCGGCCTTGACCGTGGGCATGCGCCGCGCCGGCATCCTGCTGGCGCTGCTGGTTCTGCCGCTGTACGTACCGGTACTGGTGTTCGGCGCAGGCGCGGTGGCGGCAGCGGCGCAGGGCTTTGATCCCAGCGGCGCGCTGCTGATATTGGCGGCCGGCTTGCTGGTCAGCGCGCTGCTCGCCCCACTCACCGCGGCAGCGGCAATCCGCATCGCCAACTCCTGAGCGCAAAACAGCGCTATTCTTGACGCTGACTTCACAAACTGAACCAAGCACATGGCTGAGCGGCCCCACACGGAAGTTCCGAGCGTAGACAAACCTACCTTGCCGCCCCGTCCCGTGGTCGAGCTGCAACGCCGTGGCGAGCTGCGCGTCGAAAAATTTCTTGCAGCCGCCACCGAAGTCTTCAACGAAAAGGGGTATCAAGCCGCGCGACTTGCGGACATCGTCAAACGCGCAGGCGGCTCGATGGCCACCTTGTACCGCGCCTTTGGCGACAAGGAAGGCCTGATCCATGCCTTGATGGAACAGAGCATCAATGATTTCGGCCGCAGCCTGGACACCTTGCTGCAATCGCCCTTGCCGCCTACCCAAGCACTGGAAGAAGCCGCCAGCCAGATGGCCGAAGAGGTACTCTCGCCCGCGCGTCTGGCCTGCCACCGTGTGGTCATTTCCGAAGGCATGAACCAACCCGGGCTACGCGATTGGTTCCATGCCCACGGCGTGGCACCGATGGAAGTGTTGCTCAGCCAGTACTTCGCCCGCGAAACTGCCGCCGGGCGCATGTACATCGAAAACCCCGAACAAGCCGCGCACTTCTTCTACATGGTGGTGATCGGCGGCTTGATCCTGCGCTCGGTCAATGGCCGCGTGGTTGCCAGTGACCTGCCCCGCGCGCAGGAGCAGGCACGTGCAGCCGTACGCCTGTTCATGGCCGGCGCCCTGCCGCGAAGCTGAGCGGGCGAGCTGGCCGCGAATAGGCCACGCCCTAATCAGCGGCATCTATCTGCAGGCCTGCCTGCAGCCAGTCCGTAGCGACGCCATCGATGCCGCCACGACCACTGGCCCTTGCAACATGTCGATCGCAGTCCCTGCGGCACGCCTACATCCCTGCTGCTTTCTGCAGTTCCGGGCACCCTGCTCCGGCGATCAGAGACGCCACCCTCGAGCCGACCTGCCACTCCCCGCCGTTTTTCTGAATTTGCGGTATCTTGCGCTAGTCTGAAAACAGCAACGGTGGTGCAGCCCGCACCGCCCAGCCGGTCGGGCCGCTGATCGCGGTCTGGTCATCGTCTTCCTCAGCGAGCGAGCGGATGTTCAAAGGTTTAGTTGGTTGGTTTCACAAGCTGGGCTCACCGCCCTACTTCGACACCTTCGCCGCCCGTTGGTCCACTTGGTGTTATATCGCCGCACTGCCGCTGTTCGGCTTCGGCTTGTGGCAGGCGCTGGCAGTGGTGCCGGCTGACTACCAGCAGGGCGACAGCTTCCGCATCCTTTATATCCACGTGCCGTCGGCTTGGATGAGCCTGTTCGTATTCGGACTGATGGCCTTCTACAGCGCCATTGCGCTGATCTGGCGGATCAAGCTCTGCGAGATCCTGGCCATGGCCTGCGCGCCCATCGGCGCCGCATTCACCCTGATCACCCTGCTCACCGGCAGCATCTGGGGCAAGCCGATGTGGGGTACCTGGTGGGATTGGGATCCGCGCCTGACCACCGAACTGATCCTGCTGTTCATGTATCTGGGCGTGATGGGCTTGTACGGCGCCATCGATGACCGCCGCGCCGCTGCCCGCGCCGCCGGCCTGCTGGCCATTGTCGGCGTGGTGATGTTGCCGATCATTCGTTACTCGGTGGTGTGGTGGAACTCGCTGCACCAGGGCCAGACCATCCGCGTGTTTGGCGAGTCCAGCATGGACAGCAGCATGATCCTGCCGTTGTGGATCATGGTGCTGGCTACCAAGTTCTGGTTCGTCGGTTCACTGCTGTCGCGCGCCCGCGCCGACAACCTGCGCCGCGAAGTCGGCAAGACCTGGCTGCGCGAGAGGCTGGAGAAATCGGCATGACCTACTTCAAGTACGTGGCGTTGGCCTATGCCGTGTTCTTCATCGTACTGGCCTGGGACTTCATCATGCCGCGCCTGCAGATCCGCCAGCAGCTGCGCGAGGCACGCGCACGCATCAATCGCGCCAGCCGCACCGTCGCAGCGCCGGCTGACGAGGAACTGAGCCGATGAGCCCGACCCAGCGCCGTCGCCTGTTGTGGGTTTTGCTGGCGCTGCTGGTAGCAGGCGCCGCCGTCGCCCTGGTCAGCACCGCCTTGCAGCGCAACATCGCTTATCTGTACACGCCAGCCGAAGTCAAAGCCGGCCAGGTCGCGCCTGACGCGCGCTTCCGCTTGGGCGGCATGGTTGCCAAGGGCTCGTTCAAGCGCGAACCGGGTGCGCTGCTGGCGCGCTTCGAGGTCACCGACGGCGACGCGATGCTGCCCGTCACCTACGACCGCATCCTGCCCGACCTGTTCCGCGAAGGTCAGGCGGTGGTCGCCACCGGGCGCATGGCCAACGGCGTATTCGTCGCCGAAGACGTGCTCGCCAAACACGACGAGACCTATATGCCCAAGGAGCTGGCCGACAAGATGGGCGTGGCGCACGACAAGCATCAGGTCCCGGCCACCACCCCAACTACGGAAACACCCTGAGTGCTCGGTGAAATCGGACAGGTATTACTGATCCTCGCCCTGCTGGCAGCCCTGCTGCAAAGCGTCCTGCCACTCATCGGCGCCCAACGCGGCATTCCGGCGCTCACCGCGATCGCACGCCCAGCGGCGATGCTGCAGCTGAGCACGGTGCTGGCCGCCTTCGTGGTGCTGACGATTGCCTTTGTGCGACAGGATTTCTCGTTGCGCTATGTCGCCGACAACTCCAACTCGCTGCTGCCGATGATCTACCGCTATTCGGCGGTATGGGGCGCGCACGAAGGCTCGTTGTTGATGTGGTCTTTGGTGCTGGCGTTGTGGACCGCCGCGGTTGCTGCGTTCTCGCGGCAGTTGCCGCCCGAGGTGATTGCGCGGGTGCTGGCGGTAATGGGCATGATCAGCGTCGGCTTCCTCGCCTTCCTGCTGTTCACCTCCAATCCGTTCGCGCGCCTGCTGCCAGCACCAAGCGAAGGCCACGATCTCAACCCCCTGTTGCAGGACCCGGGCCTGATCATCCACCCGCCCCTGCTGTATCTGGGCTACGTCGGCTTCGCGGTGCCGTTCGCCTTCGCCATTGCGGCGTTGATTGACGGCCGCATCGACGTGCGCTGGCTGCGTTGGACCCGGCCGTGGACCAATGCGGCCTGGGGCTTCCTGACCATCGGCATCGCGCTGGGCAGCTGGTGGGCGTACTACGAGCTGGGCTGGGGTGGCTGGTGGTTCTGGGACCCGGTGGAGAACGCCAGCTTCATGCCTTGGCTGGTCGGCGCCGCCCTGCTGCACTCACAAGCCGCCACCGAAAAACGCGGCGTGTTTGTCGGCTGGACCCTGCTGCTGGCAATCGCCGCGTTTGCGCTGTCCCTGCTCGGCACCTTCCTGGTCCGCTCGGGCGTGCTGACCAGTGTCCATTCTTTTGCCGCCGATCCTTCACGCGGCCTGTTCATCCTCATTTTCCTCGGCATCGTGGTTGGCGGCTCGCTGCTGCTCTATGCGATACGTGCCCCCGGCATCGGTGGTAACAGCGGCGACCCACGCCGCGCCTTTGCACTCAACTCGCGCGAAAGCCTGCTGCTGGCCAACAATCTGCTGCTCAGCTGCGCCTGCGCCATGGTGCTGCTCGGCACCTTGTATCCGCTGCTGGCCGATGCGCTGGATATGGGCAAGGTCTCGGTAGGCCCGCCTTACTTCGGCACGCTGTTCGTGTTGTTGATGGCACCGATGATCGTGCTGTTGCCGTTTGGCCCGCTCAGTCGCTGGCAGCGCGAGCAAGGCCTGCGCACGCTGGCACTGCTGGCACCGTGGGCTGGGCTGGCCATCATTCTGGGCATCATTGGCTGGTGGATGGCACCGCAGGGCAAGTTCAAGACCGGCATCGGTATTGCTGGTGCTGCATGGGTGGCCGGCGGCACCGGCTACTACCTGTGGGCGCGGCTGCGCAAGAGCGGCCGGCTCAATGCCGAAACCTGGGGCATGCTGATCGCCCACTTCGGCGTCGCTGTGTTCCTGGTCGGTGCGCTGCTGGTGGAAGCTCTGCATGTGCAGCATGAAGTCGCGCTGGTACCGGGCAAATCCATCGACGCTAGCGGCTACACGCTGCTGTTCGAAGGTGTGGATGCTACCGACGGCCCCAACTATCACTCCGACCGCGGCCACCTGCAGGTATTGCGCGGGGACACTCTGATTACCCGCCTGCACCCGGAAAAGCGCATGTATGCCAGCGGCGGCCAGCCGATGACCGAAGCCGGCATTCACCCCGCCCTGGGTGGCGATATCTACGTTGCACTGGGAGAATCACTGGGCAACGGCTCCTGGGCCGTGCGCGTACAGATCAAACCTTTTGTCCGCTGGATCTGGCTTGGTGCGGCGCTGATGGCGCTGGGCGGTTTCATTACCGCCATCGACCGCCGTTTCCGCCGGCTGCCTGAGAAATCGAAATGACTAATCCATCACCCGAATCCAAACCCAAGCATCGCTTGCCGCCGGTCGCCATCGTCCTTGGCGCGCTGTTCTTCCTCGGCCTGATGGGCTTGATGCTGTATGGCGTGAGCCGCTCCGGCAAGCCCGATCGCGACAGCCTGCCGTCCGCATTGATCGGCAAACCTGCCCCGGAATTCTCCTTGCCGGTGTTGCATGACCCCAGCGTGCACGTCACCGACAAGCAGCTGCGTGGCGCCCCCTATCTGCTCAACGTCTGGGGCAGCTGGTGCCCGACCTGTCGCGACGAACACCCCATCCTCACCCGCTTTGCCGAAACCAAGCGCGTGCGCGTGATCGGCTACAACTGGAAGGACGAGCCCAGCGAAGCACTGCGCTGGCTTGAGCAGTTGGGCAACCCCTACATGGTGGTGCTGGCCGATCAGGAAGGCCGCACCGCGCTGGACTGGGGCATCGCCGCCGCGCCGGAGACGTTCCTGGTCGATGGCAGCGGTATCGTGCGCTGGAAGTACAGCGGCGCCATCACCCAACAGGTCATGGACGAGCAACTGATTCCTGCGCTGGAAAAAGTGGAAGCCGCCGCCGGTGGCAAACACGGCGCACCGGATCTGGGAGCCGCCCGATGAAAGCCTGGGCTGGTGTGTTGCTGTGGATGTGCCTGGCTTTCAGTGCCAGCGCACAGCCTACCGGCGACCCCAGTCCGCTGCAGTACCGCGACCGCGCTGAGGAAGTGCGCTTCCACACACTGACCGCCGAACTGCGCTGCGTGCAATGCCAGAACCAATCGCTGGCCGACTCCGACGCCCAGATCGCTCACGATCTGCGCCGCGAAGTGCTCAAGCTGATGCACGAAGGCCGCAGCGACGCTGAGATCAAGCAGTTCCTGGTCGATCGCTACGGCGAATTCGTGCTGTACCGCCCGCAGCTGGAAGCCGGCACCGCCCTGCTCTGGTTTGGCCCGGGCCTGCTGTTGCTGACGGGCGCCGTGTTGTTGATTGTGTACGTGCGGCGGCGTGGCCGCGCCGTTCCCGTTGCCAGCAATGACGACGCCAGTCAGGAAGAACGCGAATGGTAAATGCTGGGTTCCTGGCTGGTGCTGCAGTGCTGGCGGTAGTGGCCACCGGCATCACCTTGTGGCCGTTGTGGCGCGCCGGCAAACGACGGATCTGGGGCAGCCTGGTTGCGATGGCGCTGGTCGCCACGCTGGGCCTGTACCAGTTGCTGGGCACCCCGGCAGCGCTGCAGCCGCAGCCCGAAGCCGCCGCCGCACCGCAGACCATCGAGGAAGGCATCGCCCAACTGCAGGATGCCTTGAAGCAGAACCCGGAGCGCGTCGACGGCTGGGTGCTGCTGGCCCGCTCGCAATTGGAGATCGGCAAGGTTGCCGATGCCGCCACCGCTTACCAGCGTGCCGCACAACTGGCGCCGGACGAACCGGGCCTGCTGGTCGAAGCCGCACAAACCCGCGCCCAGGCTGACCCCAAGTTCCTGTTCGACGCCACCGCGCAACAGTGGCTAGCCCGCGCCCGCCAGATCGCACCGGACAACGAGCGCGTGATCTGGCTAACCGGCATCGTCCAACGCCAGCAAGGACAGAACGAACAGGCCGCGCAGACCTGGGAAAGCCTGCTGTCCCGGTTGGAGCCCGCCGCCGCCACCGCTTTGCAGGCTCAGATCGATATCGCCCGTGGCAAGACGCCGAACACTACTGCGGGCACCGCCCCGGCAGCGGCAGCGCCCAGCAGCTCCGGCATCACCGTGACGGTGACGCTGGCACCGGCCTTGGCCGAACGCGTCGCCTCCGGCAAGGACACCGTATTCGTCATCGCCCGCATCCCCGGTGGCCCGCCGATGCCGGTCGCCGTCGAGCGCCACCCGGCACAGGCAGCGCCACTGACCGTCACCCTCGACGACGGCGACAGCCCGATGCCAACGCAGAAGCTGTCCGACCTGCAGGAAGTGGAAGTCTTTGCCCGCCTGTCCGCCAGTGGCACCGCCATGCGTGGCGAAGGCGACATCGAGTCGGTACCGCTCAAGGTCAAGCTGCCGACTGACAAGTCGTTGACGATCACGCTGGGTCAATAAGCCGCTGCAGGCTTTTTTGTAGGAGCGGCGTAAGCCGCGAAGCAAGCACATCAATCAGATGGCACAGATGCCATGTGCTTCAGCAACGTCGGCTTCGCGGCTTACGCCGCTCCTACAAAGTGCGCACTCCGGCCAGCACTGGCGTCACTGTGGCCCGCCCGTAGCCGTTCACGCACAGCGGGAATCCCAACCGCACCGCACCGCTTCGCGGACGCGCTTCGAGCGCCCGCGCCACCAGCCGCCCATCGCCCACCCAGCAATACCCAAATAACCACTGGTTATCATCCATGCGAAGATGCGCCCGGCATCCCCGTTAAAATTGGCAGATGACTGAATTTATTCCTGATGGCAGCCGTTTCCACGCGCTGTCCTCGCCGTTCCCGATGAAGCGCGGTGGCAGCCTGATCGGCGCCCATGTCGCCTACGAAACCTGGGGCAGCCTGGCCGCCGATGCCAGCAATGCCATCCTGATCGTCACCGGTCTGTCGCCCGATGCACACGCCGCCAGCAATGCCGACAACCCGGCCACCGGCTGGTGGGAGCCGATGCTTGGCCCCGGCAACCCGATTGATACCGACCGCTGGTTCGTTATCTGCGTCAATTCGCTGGGCAGCTGCAAGGGCTCTACCGGCCCGGCATCGCTGGACCCGGCCACCGGCAAGACCTACCGTCTTTCCTTCCCTGAGTTGTCGATTGAGGATGTGGCCAACGCCGCCGCCGAAGTGGTGTGCGCACTCGGCATCACCCAACTTGCCTGCCTGATCGGCAACTCGATGGGCGGCATGACCGCACTGGCGGTGTTGCTGCAGCACCCCGGCATCGCCCGTACCCATATCAACATCTCCGGCAGCGCCCGCGCCCTGCCGTTCTCGATCGCCATCCGCTCGCTGCAGCGCGAAGCAATCCGCCTCGATCCGGCATGGAACAACGGCGACTACGACGAAGTGCACTACCCCGAGTCGGGCATGCGCATGGCGCGCAAACTCGGCGTCATCACCTATCGCTCGGCACTGGAATGGGATGGCCGCTTCGGCCGCGTGCGGCTGGACTCGGACCAGACCGATGAAGATCCGTTCGGCCTCGAATTCCAGGTGGAGAGCTATCTGGAAGGCCACGCGCGGCGCTTCGTGCGCCACTTCGACCCCAACTGCTATCTCTACCTCGGCCGCTCCATGGACTGGTTCGACCTGGCCGAATACGCCGACGGCGATGTGCTGGCCGGGCTGGCGAAGATCCGGGTTGAGCGCGCGCTCGCCATCGGCGCCAATACCGACATCCTGTTCCCGGTGGAACAGCAGCAACAGATCGCCGACGGCCTGCGCGCGGGCGGTGCCGATACCCAGTTCATCGGCATGGATTCACCGCAAGGCCACGATGCCTTCCTGGTCGATTACGACCGCTTCGGCCCAGCCGTTGCACAGTTCCTGCAGACGCTGCCGACAACTGCATAACTGACGCTCTGACCATAGATGCAGGCAGCCACCGATGGCTGCCTGCGTTCACAGCATCAGATGCTTACACCTCCGATAACAGGAGGTTGCCCATGCCTGTCTTGCTGCTGATTCTGCTGTTCTTCCTGGGTAACACGCTCAACAGCGCGCACGCGGCCGCACCGCCCTTGATGCTGGCCAGCTCCTGGCAGGATGGCCCGGATGTATCGCGCTATCTGGTCAGTGAAAAGCTCGATGGCGTGCGCGCCCGCTGGGATGGGCATGCGCTGTGGACGCGTGCCGGCCACCGCATTCCGTCGCCGGCATGGTTCACCCAAGGCTGGCCCAAGCAACAGATCGACGGTGAACTGTGGATGGCGCGGGGTCAGTTCGAAGCAACCAGCGCCCTCATCCGCAGTAGCCCGGCCGATCAGCTGCAGTGGCGCAGGCTCCGCTTCATGGCATTTGACCTGCCTGATGCAAGCGGCGGCTTCGCCCAACGCCACGCACAACTGGGCAGAATCATCGCCAATCAAGCCAACCCCCACCTGCTTGCCATCGAACAGCAACGCATACCCGACACTGCAAGCTTGCATCGCCAGCTTCGCGCGATTGCCAAAGCCGGCGGCGAAGGCTTGATGCTGCATCATCAGGACAATCAATACAGCGAGGGCCGCAGCACTGGCCTGCTCAAACTAAAGCTTCATGATGACGCTGAAGCCCATGTGATCGGCTATGCGCCGGGCAAGGGAAAGTACACCGGCATGGTTGGCGCGCTACTGATGCGTACCGATAGTGGCGCGCAGTTCCGCATTGGCAGCGGCCTCAGTGATGCGCAGCGCGCGCATCCACCCGCCATCGGCAGCCGCATAACCTATCGCTACAACGGCCTGACCGTACACGGCCTGCCACGCTTCCCACGCTTCCTGCGAATTCGCGACGAACCCTGAGCAGCTGCATCCGCTCCCACAAAAACACTGCCGACCAGCCCTGCAATCCGCACCGCGCTTCGTCCCGGACTTCCCTGCCACCGGCATTTGCGCTGCAATAACGCAAACGAACAGGTGGAAGCTCGATGCGCTATCAAGGCCGGCTGCAGGATTGGAACGATGACAAGGGCTTCGGCTTCGTTATACCCAACGGCGGCGGTGATCGGGCCTTCGTCCACATCAAGGCCTTCGAGCAGCGCAGCCAGCGGCCCGCCAATGGGATGCTGATCATTTACGCAGTACGCAAAGATGATCGAGGCCGCCTCAATGCGGTTGCCATACGCTGCGTAACTGCTTCCAAAACCACAGTTACAAAACCAAAAAGAGCCCCGATCACAGCACGCTTGCCACATGTCCTACTTGGCGTTGGCGCCCTGCTCTGCATGCTCGGCTTATGGCTTGCAAAGCTGGTGCCGGACTGGACCTTGCCCGTGATTGGCGGCATGAGCATCGTTGCGCTGGGTTTCTATCTGTACGACAAGGGTGCGGCAGCGCATGGTCAACAACGCACGCCGGAGAACACCTTGCATTTGATTGCCCTGCTTGGCGGCTGGCCGGGCGCGCTGATCGGCCAGGGCCTGTTCCGCCACAAGACCAGCAAGACCAGTTTCCAGCTGGTGTTCTGGTTGACGGTTGTGCTCAACGTCACCGCGATTTGGCTCGTGGCCAGCGGCAAGCTTAGCCTCCCGCTGTAACCCCAGCAGGGTTGCCGCCAGCCTCACCAAGTAAGTAGCCCGGGTAAGCACGGCGCACCCGGGGGCTCCTGCCGAGCACCCTCCAGTCCAACGGAGCCCAACCTTCCGACGTGCTGCACTTGTCCCTACGGCAGCGGAAAGCGACGTGGATCAGAATCTGCTGTTTTCAACCCCGTAGCCACTGGCTACACGGCCGCGCCGGTGCCAGTGGCTTATCATTCGCGCTTCTCCAGCTCCAGCACGGCATCATGGATCGAGCCCGTAAGCAGTCCGCCTTCCGCAACGCTTGTCTGCGGCTTGTCGCTTTCAGTGTTTTCGCGCTGATAGGCCTACAAAGCACCCTGGCGCAGACCGCCCGCAAGCCTTCGCCTTACGAGTACCGGCCTGACGTCGCCGCGCCCGCAACCAATAGCAGCCAGGCCCCGGCCCAGCTGCCGCGCATCGGCAGCCGCGACGACTTCATGCGTCTTGCCCGGATTTACAATCCCGGCACACCGCTAGAAATGCCGCACCTGATCTTCACCATCGATCGACGTGATCCTGTTCGCATCTATTACATCAACACGCCGCGCTTCGAGCTGCACGAAACCTTCGTGCGTCGCGAACGGCTCGTTGCCCAATTGGACAAGGCAACTCTCAACGCGCAGTACAAGGATCCACAGCGCCGCTTCCTGTTTGGCACGGTGAGCTGGCAGCGCGACCTGCCCGGCTATACCTACGAATTCTGGGAAGGCGATCTGCTTACACCCGCACTGCTCAGGCAGACCGATCAGTTGCTACGCGCCTCGTTCTACGAGCAGATCCGCTTCAAAACAAACTCCACCCTGCACGAACAAACCGCACGCACGACCGGTCTCCCTTTCGTCACCCAGGAGGCACTGCTGCGCGAGCAGTCCTTCCTGCCCTTGAACACAGGCACCGCCCACGGCCGCTTGCGCATCATCCGCTCGGTCGAGCAGGCCAGCGATCTGTCGCCACAGGACATCGTGGTACTGGATGAGGTTCCCATTTCGTTGTCGCCGGTTGCCGGGCTGGTTACCCAGCGACCGTCGACACTGCTGTCGCACGTCAACCTGCTGGCCAAAGGCTGGCGTATCCCCAACGTCTATGTCCGCGACGCGCAGGCTGCCTTGGGCGTCTATGACGGGCAATGGATCGAACTGGAAGTCACCAATAACAACTACAAGGTGCGCCCGGCCCTGCGCCCGGCATCCTCGCCTTCCCGAACAACCCAAACCCCCGTACGCAACCTGCCCCGGCCCGACCTGTCGGTGATCTCCCTGAAGCCACTATCAGCCCTGCGCGCCAAGGACAGCAGCCATTGCGGGGTCAAGGCCGCGAACCTGGGCACCTTGAGATCCGCATTGCCGCCGTCGGCCCGGGTTCCCGATGGTTTCTGCGTTCCCTTCTCGCACTACCAGTCTGCGATGCAGAGGCTGCGCATCGGTGAGCGGCTGACGGCACTGCAGCAACGGCCGGGCTTTGCCACCGATGCCAATGTCCGCCGCGAAGCACTCGCCGCGCTGCGCGCCGAGATCGCCAACGCCGCGCCGGATCCGGCACTGGTCCGCAGCCTGCAGTCACAGTGGCAAGGCCAGTTGCAGGGGCGCGGAGTATTCGTGCGCAGCTCCTCCAACTCCGAAGACCTGCCCAACTTCAGCGGTGCCGGCCTGTATACGACAGTGCCCAATGTGATCGCTGCCGATGCACTGGTACGTGCGGTGCAGACGGTCTGGGCATCGGTCTACAACTTCGAAGCCTATGAAGCACGCAGTGCCGCAGGCCTGGGCCAGGACGCGGTTGCGATGTCGGTGCTGGTGCAGCTGGCAGCGCCATCGGACAGCTCCGGGGTGATGATCACCCGCGATCCATTCGACGCAGGACGCCGCCACATCACCTATATCTCGGCCAAGCGCGGCCTCGGCATCCGCGTGGTGGAAGGCAAACGACAGGCTGAGCAGGTGATGTACTCGAACTGGTCAAAGGCCGTGCAGGTACTCAGCCGCTCCGCCGAAGACACCCAACTGGTCGCCAATGCCAGCGGCGGCGTGCGCGAAGTGCCGCTCACCGGTTCGCGCCAGGTACTGACCGATGCCTTGATCGCACGCTTGGCCGCGGTTGGCGGCCGTACCAAACAAGCCCTCGGCGGTATCGACCAGGATATCGAGTGGGCAGTGGTGGGCAATGACATCATCATCCTGCAATCACGGCCTTATGTGGATGGCAGCAACCGTTGATGGTCGAGCGGCTCCTTGCCGCCAACATCATCGCCCCGCTTCATCCAATCGGAGGTTCCATGGACAAGATCGACCTGAAGAACCAGTTCAAGCAGCTCTACAAACCCTCGGCCAAGGATGTGGCCGAGGCGGCAGTTCCTGCCTTCAACTTTCTTATGATTGATGGCGCCGGCAATCCAAATACGTCTCAGGACTACAAGGATGCAGTGGAAGCGCTGTTCTCCGTCGCTTACACCATCAAGTTCGCTCTCAAGAAAGCCGGGCGCCTGGACTATGGCGTGATGCCGCTGGAGGGGCTGTGGTGGGCAGATGACATGGCCAGCTTCCAGCGTGATGAGAAGCAGCATTGGCGGTGGACAATGATGATCATGCAACCAGCGCAGGTCAGCGCTCACGATGTGGATGCCGCGATCATCAGCGCGCTGCAGAAAAAACCACTGCCTGGCCTGTCAAAGCTGCGATTTGAGGAGTTCCATGAGGGCCGCTGCGCCCAGCTGTTGCATGTCGGCCCATTTTCCAATGAAGGCCCGAGCATTCAACGCGTGCATGACTTCATTGGCGAACGCTCTGCGCTGCGCGGCAAGCACCACGAGATCTACCTGAGTGACATCAGAAAGGCCGCTCCAGAGAAGTGGAAGACCATCATCCGCCAGCCCATGCAATGATGTCGCGACGATGAGCAACCCGGCCTTCAGCCCGTCAAACAGGAGCTCCGCATGACTTTCTGGTTGGTCGCAATTGCAGCCAGCGTCGGCCTTGGCATGGCCACAGCCGCATCCTGCCGTCGTACCTGGCTTGCGGTTCTGCTTGCCGCACTGCTCGGCGGCCTGCTCGCCCCGTATCTGGGCCTGCGCTTTGTGTGGGACGTTACAGGCCACCACGACGCGCAGGATGGGCTGGCCTTCCTGTTCGGCCCGATGATCACCGTGCCTGTCGCCAGCATCGTTGCCTACTGCTTCAGGCGCTGGCAGCAACGGAAACCAGGCTGATGACGCGCGCCATCGCGCCCCCGCCACGATAACGTCCGAGCCGGGCCACGCCCGGCTCCAATCTGCTCAATGCTTGACCAGCTTTCCCTGCTGCAGCCGATACTCACGCTGCACCACGCCATCCGGCAGGCGATCGTGGGTGATCATCAGCAGGCTGCGCTGGCCCAGCGCCGCGGCCAAATCGAGCAACAAGGCATGCGCGGTATCCACGTCCAGACCTTCGGTCGGCTCATCCAGCACCATGATCGGCGCATTGCGCAACAAGGCACGCGCCAAGGCCAAACGCCGCGCCTGACCCGCCGACATGGTGGCACCGTTCTCGCCTACCCACGCCCCCAGCCCACCTTGTTGCTGCGCCCAATCGCTCAAGCGCACCTGCGCCAGCACATTCCACAAGACGTCATCACCGGCTTGGGGATCACCCAACCGCAGATTCTCCGCAATGCTGCCGGCGAACACTGGCGCGCCCTGCGGCAACCAGGCTATCTGCCGATACCAATCGTCCTGGGCGAACTCACGCAGGTCGACACCGCCGAAGCGCACTGCCCCTTGCTTCGGGTCCCATAGCCGCAGCAACAAGGCCGACAAGGTGGTCTTGCCGCAGCCGCTGTCGCCACGAATGGCGATGCGATCACCCGGCGCCAGTTGCAGATCCACGCCATCGAGCAGGCACCGTGTCTCGCCCGGCCAGGCGAACACCACCTGCTCGAACACTATCGCGGCGGCATCCGCGGCCACGGCGCGAGGCTGCGCCGGGTCCTGCACGGCTGGTGCCTGATCAACAATCTGCCGCAAGCGCTTGCCGGCGACCCGCGCCGACTGCAGGGCCTGCCAGGCGATGCCACTGCCTGCTGCGACTTCCAGCAGCGCCACGGTCAGGAACACCAGCGTTGCGGCGAATGGCGCATCCACCATGCCAGCCTGGAACGCCGTCAACGCCAGCCACAGCATCGCCAACAGGCCAAACCCAGCCAGCGCCGAATGCAACACGTTGCCACCGATCAGACGGCCACGACGCCGTTGATCGCTGCGCGCCAGCTGCTGCGCCGCTGCATCCACACGCAGCGCCCAGTCATCGCGGGCATCCAGCGCGGTGAGATCAGCTGCTCCCTCCAAACCTTCAAATGCCAAGGTGCGCAAGTTGGCGCGCTGTTGTGCGCGCTCGGCCTCGACCGCATCGCCGCGACGCACCGCAAACACTGGCACGCCAATACCCACCGATACAGCAAGCACCAACAACAGCAACGCCGCGGGCCAATAGATCAGCGCTGCTCCCGCAACCGTTGCCAGTGCGATACCCGCCAAGGCCAACAAGGGGCTGATGGCACGCACCATCAAGCCATCGACTTCGCCGATATCTGTGATCAAACGCGCCAACAGCTCACCGGTACGGCTGCTGCCCAGCCGCGCTGGTGCCAATGGCAGCGCCCGCTGGAAGAACCACACGCGCAAGTCACGGGCTATCCGCAGGGTCGCGTCGTGGCCGACCAGCTTTTCGAAATAGCGCGACGCGATGCGCGCCATCGTCAACCCGCGGATGCCGGCCGAAGGTGAGAAGAAATTGAAAGTACTGCCCATCCCCAAGGCACCAGCCAACGCTGCGGCGGTAAGGAAGCCACCGGACAAGCCCAACAAACCAACACCGGCAACCATCGTGGTGAACAGCAGCAGTGTCGCCAGTGCCAGCCGCCAGCGGTGGCGTTTGAAAACATCACGCATCGTCTGCGGGCTCATGCGCGCTCTCCCTGCACTTCAGTCTGCACGCAATCCTGCAGATCGATGACCTTGTCGGCCCAGCGCATCGCCGCCTCGCTGTGAGTAGCCATCAGCACGGTGCGCCCACGGGTATGTGCGGCCAGTGCCTGCAATAGATCCGCTTCGGTCTGCGGATCGAGAAATGCCGTGGGCTCGTCCAGCAGGAATAGATCCGGCTCCAGCAGCAACAGCCGCGCCAGCCCTATGCGCCGCGCCTCGCCTCCGGACAGGCCGAATCCACGCTCGCCGATCACGGTGTTCAAGCCAAGCGGCAAATCCTTGGCGAAACGCATCACCTGCGCGACTTCAGCCACCGCCTGCAACCGCGCCGCACTCACTGCGGGATCGGCCATGCGCAGGTTGTCGGCAATCGAGCCATGGAACAGATACGGGCGCTGGCCGGCGTAAGCGATGCGCACACCGTCGCGGACCACGATGCGACCTTCGCGCGGCGGCAGCCAGCCGGCCAGGGCTTCCAGCAAGGTGCTCTTGCCGCTGCCACTGGGGCCGATCAGGGCCAGACGCTGACCGTCACCGATCTCAAGCGAAAAGTCCTTCAACACGTCATGGGCCGCGCCTTGCGGACGCAGCGCGGCATTGCGCACCGAAACCAGCGGCGCATGCAGCTGTGCCGGTTCCGGCGCCACCAACGGTGCCGCGGCGGCAGCAACTGTCGCCGGATCCTGATCGTCAACCAGCAGGCGCTCGACTTCAGCCGCTGCCGCCAAGGCATTGGCGCGGTCGTGGTAATGCGCGGCCAAACGCCGCAGTGGCGCATAGAACTCCGGCGCCAGCAGAAGGCAGAACATGCCGGTGCCCAGCGTCGGCACCACCGAATGCAACGACATCAGGCCCAGGTAGCTCAGGCCCAGGTACAAGGCCACCATCGCCACGCTGACCGAGGCGAAGAATTCCAGCACCGTGGAGGACAGGAAGGCGATGCGCAGCACCTTCATGGTGCGCTCACGCACGCCATCGGCGGCGGCGGCAACGCCCTCCAGCTCGGCTTCACCGCGCCCGTACAGCCGCAACAGGCCCAGGCCCTTGATGCGGTCGGCAAAGTGACCGCTCATGCGCGCCAGCTCACCCAGCTGTGCCCGACCGGCGGCCTCGGCACCCCACCCCACCAGCATCATGAAGAACGGCACCAGCGGCGCGGTGAAGATGAAGATCAGCGCCACTACCCAGTCCACATAGGCCACGGCGGCGGCGATCAGCAGCGGCACCACCACCACTTCCACCCGCACCGGCTGGAATCCGGCGTAATAGCCCTCGATCGCGTCACCATGTGACAGCAGCAACTCACCCAGCTCACCAGTGCGCTGACGGCGCAGCCACAACGGTCCGCGTGCCATCAAACGTCGATAAACCTGCTCACGCAGCGCGAGTTTGGCACTGTCTGCGACTTTGCCCGCAGCGGTCTGCGCGACCCCGCCCAGCAGACTGCGCAGCACCAGCACGGCCGCCAATATCCAGAAACCGTGAATTACCTGTACCCAATTCAGCCGTTCCACGACTATGCTCTGGATCAACCAGGCAATGGCGCCAGCCTGCACGATCAGCAGCGCACCTGAAGTACAGACGGCCAAGGCCGCCAAACGCTGCTGCGACCGGGCACCGGACGCCAAAGCCGCCAGCCACTGCTGCTGTACGCGGCGTTGCTGTTGCACCGCGTTGGAATGTGGAACTTCGCTCAAGACTGACAACTCAGGTGAAGGAGAACCAGGTGATTGTAAGCAAGCCGTACCCAGCCTGCCGGCCCTGCACGATCGGCGTTGGACAGCCAGCCCACATTGATCCAGATCAAGGCATTGGCAGGCCTGAACGGGGAGTATCGCTGCCATAGAACCCCTCCCAGCCACTCCATGACGCCCAATTCCCACGAGGTAGCCAGGCCATGATCGACTCAACAGTCGTAGAACTGTCACGTCTACAGTTCGCGCTGACCGCGATGTACCACTTCATTTTCGTCCCGCTCACGCTGGGGCTCTCTTTCATGATCGCGATCATGGAGAGCGTCTATGTGATGACCGGCAAGGATGTCTGGCGCCGCATGACCCTGTTCTGGGGCGTGCTGTTCGGCATCAACTTCGCCATGGGTGTGGGTACCGGCATCGTGATGGAGTTCCAGTTCGGCATGAACTGGTCCTATTACAGCCACTATGTGGGTGACATCTTCGGCGCACCGCTGGCCATTGAGGGCCTGATGGCGTTCTTCCTGGAGGCGACCTTCATCGGTCTGTTCTTCTTCGGCTGGGGCCGCCTGTCCAAGGTGCAGCATCTGACCGTGACCTGGCTGATGGCGCTGGGCACCAACCTGTCGGCACTGTGGATCCTGATCGCCAACGGCTGGATGCAGTACCCGGTGGGTGCGGTGTTCAACCCGGAAACGATGCGCATGGAAGTGGTGGATTTCGCCGCCGTGCTGCTCAACCCGGTAGCCCAGGCCAAGTTCGTGCACACCGTTTCAGCCGGCTATGTGGCTGGCGCGATGTTCGTGATGTCGATCTCGGCGTTCTTCATGTTGCGCGGCAAGCACCGTGACATCGCCCGCCGCTCGTTCGCAGTGGCTTCGGCGTTCGGCCTGCTGGCTTCCATCTCGGTCGCCGTGCTGGGTGATGAGTCCGGTTACGCCACGGCCGAAAACCAGAAAATGAAGCTGGCTGCCATCGAAGGCATGTGGCACACCCACCCGGCTCCGGCTCCGTTCACTGCCTTCGGCATCCCGAACCAGCAGGAACAGCGCAACGACTTCGAAGTGCAGATCCCGTACGTGATGGGCCTGATCGCCACCCGTTCGCTGGATGAAGAGATCCCGGGCATCCTGGATCTGGTCAAGCAGGCCGAAGGTCGCGTCAAGGGTGGCCAGATCGCCTACGCCGCGCTGGAACGCATCCGCGCCGACAAGAGCGACGTTGAAGCCCGCGAAGTCTTTGACCGCCACTGGCAGGATCTGGGCCACGGCCTGCTGCTGAAGCGCTACCGCGACGACATCGAGAACGCCACGCCCGAGCAGATCGCACAGGCCGCGCTGGATACTGTGCCGACGGTTGGCCCGCTGTTCTGGACCTTCCGCGTCATGGTCGGCCTGGGCATCTACATGATTGGCTTCTTCGCCCTGGCCTTCTATTACTCCTGCCGCAACAACTTCGAGCACAAGCGCACCTTCCTGCGGGTTGCCCTGTGGTCGCTGCCGGCACCGTGGATCGCGATCGAATGCGGCTGGTTCATCGCCGAGTACGGCCGTCAGCCGTGGGCCGTTGATGGCGTGCTGCCGACCTTCTACGCGGCTTCCGGCCTGGCCGTCTACGAAATTCTGGCAACGCTGGTCGGCTTCACCGCGCTGTACACGGTGCTGCTGGTGATCGAAGTCAAGCTGATGCTCAAGGCCATCCGCAAGGGCCCGGACGAAATCCTGCCCTCACTGCAGCAGTCGGCCGTCGCAACCAACCACGCCAATGCCTCCGGCAACGGCCAGGCATAAGGCAGGAGAACACTCATGGAATTCATTCTTCTGGACTACACAACGCTGCGCGTGATCTGGTGGTTGCTGCTCGGCATCCTGCTGATCGGCTTCGCGGTAATGGACGGCTTCGACCTTGGCGTTGGCACCTTGCTGCCGTTCGTTGCCAAGACCGATGAAGAGCGTCGCTTGGTGATCAACACCATCGGCCCGGTATGGGAAGGCAACCAGGTGTGGCTGGTGCTCGGTGGCGGTGCGATCTTCGCCGCCTGGCCGCCGCTGTATGCGGTGAGCTTCTCCGGCTTCTACCTGGCGATGTTCCTGATCCTGTTCGCCCTGATCCTGCGCCCGGTTGGCTTCAAGTACCGCAGCAAGATGCCGAACCAACGCTGGCGCAACAACTGGGACAAGGCGCTGTTCATTGGCGGCTTCATCCCGGCGCTGATCATGGGCGTGGCAGTTGGCAACGTGCTGCTCGGCGTGCCGTATCACTTCGACGACACCCAGCGCGTGTTCTACACCGGCAACCTGCTCGGTCTGTTGACCCCGTTTGCGCTGCTGGCTGGTCTGGTCAGCGTGGCAATGCTGGTCTCGCACGGTGCCGCCATGCTGGTACTCAAGACCAGCGGCCCGGTCGCTGAGCGTTCGGCAAAGATCGGCAGCATCGCCGCCATCGCATCGTTCGTGCTCTTCGCACTTGCTGGTGCCTGGGTTGCCTTCGGTCTGCCGGGTTACCAGATCACCTCGCAGGTGGTGACCGACGGTGCCAGCAATCCGCTGCTGAAGACTGCTGAGTTCTCCGCCGCTGGCGGCTGGCTGCACAACTACAGCTCCATGCCGGCCACGATCCTGGCACCGGTGGTGGGTCTGCTGGGTGCATTGGCCAGTGCGGTGCTGCTGCGCAAGCGTCGTGGTGGCCTGGCCTTCCTCGCCTCGGGTGCTTCCATCGCAGGCATCATCCTCACCGTCGGCTTTGCGATCTTCCCGTTCCTGCTGCCCTCCTCCACCAGCCCGGGCTCCAGCCTGACGCTGTGGGATGCCTCCTCCAGTCACCTGACGCTGTGGGTGATGCTGCTGGCCACCGGCCTGTTCCTGCCGATCATCATCGCCTACACCACCTGGGTGTACCGCGTCATGAAGGGCAAGACCACGCTGGAAGAAATGGGTGAAAACCCGAACGCCTACTGATTCGCAACCAAAACACTAAGGAGACAACTCATGTGGTATTTCGCTTGGATTCTGGGTGCGGGCCTTGCTGCGACGGTCGCCATCCTCAACGGCATGTGGTTTGAAGCGCGCGAAGCAAACAAGATCGATGCAAAGCGCTGAAAAATTGCGTGAAGGTATTGCCAAAACGCCGGACTGAGCGTATCTTTCCGGCTCCCTTCGCGGGGTGTAGCTCAGTCTGGTAGAGCGCTACGTTCGGGACGTAGAGGTCGCAGGTTCGAATCCTGTCTCCCCGACCAAAGGGTCGGTAAAAAAGCCTGGAATAACGGCAACGTTTTCCAGGCTTTTTATTCGCCAGTAAACAGTTGCTGGCAGTCAACGCACCACGCCTTGCAGGCAGCGTTGGCTGAACAAAAGAACTTGCAAGGCACGAGGTTCACCGCTATCATAAGCGGCTCCTTCGGGGTGTAGCTCAGTCTGGTAGAGCGCTACGTTCGGGACGTAGAGGTCGCAGGTTCGAATCCTGTCTCCCCGACCAATTTGACAAAAGCCGGCCTCTGGTCGGCTTTTGTTTTTGGTGGGTTTCAAACGACGCCACCCACCGCGTCGGAGTAAGCAATGTCCACGCCCGCCCAGTCCCTCATCCGGCATCCCCTGCTCAAGGGCCGCCTGCTGGCGTTTGTCGCCATCGTCCTGGTCTCAGCCAATCTGCGTAGCGCGGTCACCTCGCTGACGCCGTTACTGGACCGGCTCGGCCACGTCTTCGATTTCGGCAGCACCATGACCGGCGTGCTCGGCATGATGCCGACCGCCGCCTTCGCCGTGTTCGGCCTGGCCACGCCACGCATCACCCGCGCCATCGGCTTGGAACGCACCGCCGTGCTGACCATGGTGTTGGCTACCATCGGCCTGCTGCTGCGTGCCTTCGCCAACGACGTCGGTATGTTGCTGTTCGGTTCGGCCGTCGCCTTGGCCGGCATGGGCATGGGCAATGTGGTAGTACCACCGCTGGTGAAGCGTTACTTCGCCGATCGCGTGGGAACGCTGAGCACGGTCTACATCTCGGTACTGCAGGCCGGCACGATGGTGCCTGCACTACTGGCAGTGCCAGTGGCCGATCAGTTCGACTGGCGTATTTCCCTGGGCATGTGGTCGATGCTGTCGATAGCTGCATTGCTGCCTTGGATCCTGCTGGCACGCAGCGCCCCGCGCGTGGAAACAACCACTATCAATCCCGAACATGCCGCCGGCCGCGTCTGGAAGACGCAACTGGGCTGGGGCATGGCACTGATGTTCGGCATGACCTCGCTGGGCACGTATTCGCTATTCACCTGGTTGCCAAAGGTGATGGTGGAAGCCGGCGCCAGCGAGTCATTCGGCGGCGTGATGGTTGCGGTGTACTCGGCCATCGGCCTGCTGCCCTCGCTGCTGGTGCCGGCATTGGCGGTACGCATGCGGAACCCCTTCCCAATCGCAGCGATGGTGTTCGTGCTGAACATGATTGCCTTCGCTGGCCTGTTGTGGGCACCGATGAGCGCCCCGCTGCTGTGGGCGGTCATCGCTGGTCTTGGCCCATCGACCTTCCCGCTCGGCCTGACCCTGATCAATCTTCGCACCCGCAGCCAGGCAGGTTCTGCGGCGCTGTCCGGCTTCATGCAGGGCGTGGGCTACAGCCTGGCCAGCCTCGGCCCGCTGCTGTTCGGCTGGCTGCATGGCATGAGCGATGGCTGGACATGGTCGTTTGCCTTCCTCGCCTGCTGCTCAGGCGTATTGCTGACCGGCGCGTGGTTTGCCTGCAAACCGCAGCAGCTGGAAGATCACTGGAAGTAAGCCGCGATTGATACAGAAAAGCCGCCGATGTGAATCGGCGGTTTTTCGTATTCGAGCAAGCACCCGCGGCTGACCGGATCTTGTAGGAGCGGTGTAAGCCGCGAAGCCGGCGGCGCTGGAAGGACCGGAGCTTTGTGCACGCCGAAGCGGCGGGGTGCTTCACGGCATACCCGGGCTACAACGGTTGCTTGCCACAATTACTTCAACGGATGCCTTACCTGCCCCTCACCGCGCACCACGAAGCGCTCCACTGTCAACGCCTCCAAGCCCATCGGGCCGTAGGAATGCAGGCGCGTGGTGGAAATACCGATCTCCGCCCCCAGGCCGAGCTCGCCGCCATCGGAGAAGCGTGAAGAGGCATTGACCATCACCACTGCCGAACGCAATGCACGCACGAAGGCTTCGCCATGCGCCGGATTTCCGGTGGCGATGACTTCGGTGTGATCGGAGGTGAAGGTCTGGATGTGGGCGATGGCCGCAGCCATGTCCGGTACGACCCGGATCGCGAGAATCAGATCCAGGTACTCGGCGGCATAGTCCTCTTCTGTTGCCGGCACGATGTCCGCAAGCAAGGCCTGGGTCGCTGCATCACCACGCAGCTCAACGCCGCGCTCGCGCAGCGCAGCCGCCGCCAGCGGCAGGAACCGAGGCGCGATCGCCTCGTGCACCAGCAAGGTCTCCAACGAGTTGCAGGCGGATGGCCGTGAAACCTTGCCGTCGATCAGTAGATCCACCGCCAGCTGCAGATCCGCGCTGTCATCGACAAACAGATGGCAGACGCCCTTGTAGTGCTTGATCACCGGCACCCGCGCATGTTCGGCGACGAAGCGGATCAGGCCTTCGCCGCCACGTGGAATCGCCAGATCGATGATGTCGTTGAGCTGCAGCAGCTCCAGCATGGTCTCGCGGCGCAGGTCTTCAACCAGCGTGAGTGCCGCATCCGGCAAATTTGCCTCGCGCAATGCGCGCTTGAGACTGGCAGCAATCGCCGTGTTGGAATGGATGGCTTCAGAACCGCCGCGCAGGATCACGCCATTGCCGGCCTTGATGCACAGCGCTGCGGCATCGGCAGTCACGTTCGGACGCGCCTCGTAGATCATCGCGATCACGCCCAGCGGAACCCGCACCTTCTGCACGCGAATGCCGTTGGGGCGCTCGTAGGCGCGGGTCACCTCTCCCACCGGGTCCGGCAAGACGGCGACTTCGCGTAGCGCATCGGCAACACCAAGCAGGCGCTCTGGATTCAGCGCTAAACGATCCAGCATTGCCGAACCAACGCCCTTCTCGCGTGCGGCCTGCAGATCGCGTGCGTTCGCAGCAAGAATGCTGCCAGCATCGGTTTCCAACGCAGCGGCCATCGACTTCAACAGCGCGCTGCGGGCGGAACTGGAAAGCAGGCCCAGCTGCTGCGCGGCATCGCGGCATCGCAATGCAAGGGTGCGGATATCACTCATGTTCTGTCCTGCCGATGATCAAGGGAAAACTCACAGCAACACCAGGTCGTCGCGATGGACCACGTTGTCGCCGTAGTTGTAGCCAAGGATGGATTCAATCTCGCTGGTGTGGTGCTGGCTGATACGGCGGATATCGAGGGCGGAATACTGACTGACGCCACGAGCCACGCGCTGTTGCCCCTGCGGATCGAACAACCGCACTTCCACCATGTCGCCACGACGGAACTCGCCTTCCGCGCCCACCACGCCACCGGGCAGCAGCGAGGCGCCCTTGTCGCGCAATGCGCGCGCCGCGCCGGCATCGATCAGGATCGCGCCCGGCTCAAGCGGCGCATGCTTCAGCCAATACTTGCGCGCAGCGATACGTGACTGCCCGGCGTGCAGGCGGGTACCGTGCAGCCTCCCCTGCGCCAGCCCACGCACTACATCGCCACTGCGGCCATTGAACAGGAAGGTATCGATGCCAGCGGCACCAGCCTTGGCGGCGGCCTGCAGCTTGGTATGCATGCCGCCAGTGCCAACTGCGCTACCGCTGCCACCGGCCATCGCCAATACTTCCGCGGTCAGCTCAGTGACTTCGTTGATCGGTTGCGCATCGGGATTACTGCGCGGATCAGCGGTATAAAGGCCATCGATGTCGGTGGCGATGAACAACGCGTCGGCATCGACCAACGCCGCGACGATGGCGGCTAGATTGTCGTTGTCGCCAAGCTTGAGCTCGTCCACCGACACGGTGTCGTTCTCGTTGATGACCGGCAGCGCGCCGAGCGCCAGCAGTTCGTTGAGCGTTGCGCGCGCATTGAGGTAGCGACGGCGATTGCGCAGGTCGTCGTGGGTAAGCAGCACCTGTGCCACCGGGCGCTCGAAGAAGCGCTGCCACAGCCCGATCAGCTGCGCCTGGCCCAGCGCAGCCAGTGCCTGCCGTGCTGCCATTGCCGCGCCAGCCTCGGCTGCCTTGGGCACGATGGCGCGGCCTGCTGCTACGGCGCCGGAGGAGACGATCACCACCTCGCGCCCGGCCAGCACATTGGCCGAGACAAACTGCGCCAAACCGAGTGCGAAGCGCGGGGTCAGACCACCACCATCGGCGGCCAGCAGGCTGCTACCGACCTTGAGGACGGCGCGGCGCCACTGCGGCAACGCTTGTTCGGTGAACGGTGAGAACGAAGTCTGGATCATGGGCTCAGCGTGTATTCCACTCGTGGATGGTCAGCTCGGAGCTGCCTTGGATGGCCAGCGGATCAGTGCCCACGATGGCTTGGGCTGCCTCCAGCGTGTCGATGTTCTTCAACACATAAGCACCGCCCGTGCCGTCGCTGAAGCCGCCGGTCATGTGCAGCTGGTCTTTCGCAACGAGTGCGTTGAGGAAAGCTATGTGTGGGGCAATCACTGCGTCGTCGAATGACGGCTTGCGCATTGCCAGTACCAGATAGAGCTTCATTACATTCTCCTTTAGCTGCGTATGACACCACGCCGAAGCGGAAGTTGGCGCGATTGCTTTCGCTTGGAACTTGCTGTGGCTGTGGCCTTGGATTTGGCTGTTGATTTGGCTATTGCTTAAGCCCCTCTCCCGCCTGCGGGAGAGGGGTTGGGGTGAGGGCAAGCTTCTAGCTAGGCAGAAAATCAAAAGCCCCCTCATCCGCCCTTCGGGCACCTTCTCCCGCAAGCGGGAGAAGGGACAGCCGGAGCCGGAGCCGGAGCAACAGCCACGACAGCAGCAACAGCAACAGCAACGGCCACGGCCAACACCAAAGCCAAAAACCCAAACCAATACGGGCGCCTTTCGGCGCCCGTATCAAACCATCAGTCCTGCAACGCGCTCCAGCGCGCACTGAGCTCTTCCAGTCGAAGATCCGCCGCAGCACCAGGCGACACGCGCGCAGCCAAGCTGCCCTCAGGCGTCCGCCCCTGCCCAGCCGTATCCGCCGCCTCTGCTGCAGCCTTGTAGGCGTCCCGGAAAGGCACTCCCGCCACCGCAGCCTCCACCGCAACGTCGGTCGCATACATACCCGAATCAATCGCAGCGCGGATATTGTCATCGCGCCAATCCAGATTCGACAACAATGCCGGCAACAACTCCAGCGCTGCCAGACCACGGCCAAAACCGTGCACGATCGCGCCCTTGGAGTTCTGCAGGTCGCGCTGGTAACCGGACGGCAGCGAAAGCAACTGCTCGATCTCGGTACGCGCGGCGGCGATGCTGGCATGGGTGGCGCGCATCAACTCGATCACGTCCGGATTGCGCTTGTTCGGCATGATCGAGCTGCCGGTGGTGTACTGCGCCGGCAATGCCACGAAGGCGAACTCACCGGTGGTGAACAGCGACAGATCCCACGCAATACGACGCAGGTCCAGCGTCGCGCCGCCCAGCGCTTCCAAGGCCGCCAGCTCGAACTTGCCGCGCGAGAGCTGCGCGTAGATCGGGCTGATCTGCATGCGCGAGAAACCCAACGCTGCGGTGGTGTGCTCACGATCCAGCGGCAGGTTGACGCCGTAACCGGCGGCCGTACCCAGCGGATTGGTGTCGATCAGCGCACGCGTGTCACGGGCACGGATGGCATTGTCGATGAAGGCCTCGGCCCAGCCCGCCCACCACATGCCCGCCGAGGACACCACGGCGCGCTGGATGTGGGTATAGCCCGGCAACGGCTGCAGCTGCTCGGCGGCAGCGCGGTCCAAGGCAACCTTGGCGACCTCGGTACTGATCTGCGCCACACGCTCCAGCTTGTCCTTCAACCACAGGCGGGTAGCGACCAGGATCTGATCGTTGCGGCTACGGCCAGTGTGGATCTTGCGTCCAGCATCACCCAGGCGCTCGGTCAGTCGTGCCTCGATGGCCGAGTGGCAATCTTCGTACTGCTCGTCCAGCACGAACACACCGGTGTAGAAATCATCCGCCAGAATCGCCAGCTCGCGCTTCAGCGCAGCCAACTCGTCGGCACTGAGGATGCCGATGTGCTGCAGGCCCTCGGCATGCGCGGTGCTCGCCTGGATATCGTGCAGGAAAAACTCACGGTCCAGGATGACGTCGTCACCGGCCAGGAAGGCCTGGATCTTCGCGTCAACCGCAACGCCGGGTTTCTGCCAAAGCAAATTAGTCATGTCGATCTCAATAAATACAGCTTTGTAGCAGCGGCATAAGCCGCGAAACTGGCAACCTCTCAGCCGCCACTCCACCAAAAATCAATAAGGAACCGCCATCAGCTCGTCCAGCCCCAACGCCCGATTGAGGTTCTGCAGCGCCTGCGTAGCCGCGCCCTTGAGCAGGTTGTCGATGGTCGCCACAACCACCACGCGCTTGTTGCCTGGCGCCATGGTGAAGCCACCAATCTGCACGCCGTGCTTGCCGGCAATGCGGCTGACCCACGGAGCTTCATCGACCATTTCAATCAGCGGCTCATTGGCATAGCGCTGCTCATACAGCGCGACGATCTCTTCGCGGCTACGCGGCTGCTGCAGCCACAGATTGACGGTCATGGTGATGCCGCGGAAATGCGGCGCGACGTGCGGCATGAACTCCACCGGTACGCCAAGCTGGGTAGACACCTCGCGCTCATGCACGTGATTGGTCAGCGCGTAAGGCATCAGGTTGTCGCGCAGCAGCTCGGGGTTGTTCTTGTCCGACGGTGTGGTGCCAGCGCCAGACCAGCCAGACACACCAAAGCAGGTCGGCGGGCCAGCCAGCTGGCTCAGCAGCGGCGCGATCGCCAGCTGCATTGCGGTGGCGTAGCAGCCCGGGTTGCTGATCCGCTTCTGCCCGGCATATCGGGCTCGGGTCAACTCCGGCAGACCGTAATACCAGTTATTGTCGAAACGATAGTCAGCCGACAGATCAACGATCACGGTATCCGGTGCCGCTGTATCCAGTGCGGCCACGAAGGGCTCGCCTTTGCCGTTGGGCAGTGCCAGCACCACTGCATCCACGCCCTTGGCGGCGACCGCCTCCGGGTCCAGGCTTTCGTAACGCAGCTCGCCGTTGTAAGCATCGTTGTGGTCAGCCACGCGCTGTCCATCCAACTCACGCGAGGACACGAAGGCCAGCTCGATGCGCGGGTGTGCGGACAGCAGGCGGATCAACTCGGCGCCGGTGTAACCGCGCGCGCCAACGATGCCTACCGAGAATTTCTTGTCAGTCATGAATGCGAATCCAGAAGGAATTGCAGGTGGGTTTTCACCGCCGGCCACTCCGTATCGATGATGGAGAACACCACGGTATCGCGACGCGATCCGTCAGCGTGACGCTTGTGGCTGCGCAATACGCCATCCTGCTTTGCGCCAAGGCGAGCAATGGCGGTGCGTGAGGCGTGGTTGAACCAGCTGGTCTCGAAGCCCACGCTGATGCAACCCAGGGTTTCAAACGCATGCCGCAGCAACAACAGCTTGGCCTCGGTATTGAGCCCGCTGCGTTGCACGCGCGGGTGATACCAGGTGTAGCCGATGTTCAAACGCGGCACGTCGGCTTCAAGCGCGTAGTAGCGGGTGCTGCCAACAACCTCGCCACTGGCATCCTTGACCACGAACGCGAGCACCCTGCCCTGCGCCTGTGCTTCCAGCGCGGCGACGATGTAATGGCCTGCGCGTTCCGGCGCGGGTACGTTGGTATACCAACAGCGCGCCAACTCGCCCTCGCCCAAGGCACGCTGCAGCGCATGCACGTGTTCGAGCTGCAGCGGCTCCAGCGTCACGTGCTGGCCCTTCAGGGTCGGCACCTGGCTCCAGTGCCCGGCGGCGGCAAGGTCCATGCTCACCCTTGCAGGCTCGGCTTGCGCTCACCGCAATGCGCGACGTAGCCCTTGATGCTGTCGAAGTCGGTGGCGCCGAACCAGAACACCTTCCAATGACCGAGCTTGTAGCAGCCATCGGATTCGGAATAATAGAAATGATTGACCGGGTTGCCGTTGCGCGAGCGCCAGAACAGCTGCGGGGTTTCTTCCAGCATCACGTTCCACACCGCGCGGCCCAGGCCTTCGCCCTGGGCGTCGTCGAGCACCGCGAATTTGTCCAGGTACACGCCCTCGGCTTCATCGGTGAGCACCACCGCAGTGCGATAGTTCTCGCTGACGTAGGCACGCAGCAGTTTGGTTTTCTCGAAATAGTCCGGCACCAGGGTGCGACCAAAGCTCGATTCGATCAGCGACTTCAGCCGTGCGGTATCAAGCTGATCCCAGGACGTTGCCTTCAGCACCTTCTCGCCACGGCGCACCAACGTGCCGGAACCCTTATGCGTGAACAGCTCCTTGGCAAGATCGGCCGGGCGCGTGATCGACACCGAGGACTCTTCCGGCAAACGATCCAGCAGGTCCTTGATCTGCTCGATCTTGACCCGCATGCCACCATGGATCCACGGCTGCTGCATCAGCTGCTCGTATTCGGTGGACAGATTGATTGAGTCGATCAGCTTGCCTTCTTCATCGAGCAGGCCGCCGGTGCCGGTCAGGAAGATGATCTTGTACGGCTGCAGCTCCTGCACCAGCTCATTGGCGGCGAAGTCGGCGTTGACGTTGAGAATCTGCCCGCTCGGGGTTTCGCCCAGGCTGGTGATCACCGGAATCGAACCGGCGCGCAGGCTGGCTTCAATCGGCGCCAGATTGACCTTCTTCACCTCGCCAACCAGGCCGTAGGTATCCAGATCCAGATATTCGGCCTCGAACACACCACCGGTGATCGAGGTAGCGCGCGCACCGTTCTGCTGCAGCGCTTCGACCAGCTTGAGGTTAGACTGCTGGAACACCTTGCGCACGATCGCCAGTGCTTCCGGCGAGGTCACGCGCAGGCCATCGATGGTCTTCTTCTCGATGCCGGCAGCCGACAGCTCGGCATCCAGCTGTGGGCCGGCACCGTGCAGCACGATCGGGGTCAGGCCGACCTCCTGCAGGAAGGACAGCGAAGAGGTCAGCGCTTCCAGATCGTCGCGCAGCACCGCGCCACCGACCTTGACCACGGCAAAGCGCTTGGCATCAAGCTGCGAAAAGCGCTTGAGGTACTGGCTGATTTCCTTCGCGCTGGCCATGCTCGAAAGCAGGCGGACGATGGTCTGGCGGGTCTGGCGGTGCGGCTGCATGGCTGGGGACATTGCTTGTATCTACATGGCGACGTTGAAGGTCGCGGAAAGGAGCCGGCGGCAAGCCGCCGGGCCACGAGCGGCTCAGGCGCCGCGTTGCAGGATCTGCAGCACCGACTCGGCGTAGCGCTGCAACTGCTCCAGCGTGACGAATTCGTCGGCGGTGTGGGCCTGGGCGATATCGCCGGGGCCATACACCATGGTTGTGTAACCACCGGCCGAGAACAGCGAAGCCTCGGTCCAGAAATCCACCGCATTGCCTATTGGCAAGCCAAGTTCGTCAGCGATGTCACGCGCAGCCAGGCGACGCTCCTCGGCGCGGGCGATATCACCGGATGGCAGGCTCGGGCCACGGAAGGTTTCTTCGAAATGCGCGGCCTGCGGCTCGGCAAAGCCGGCAAAGGTGCCGAGCAGCGCGTCGATATCCATCGAAGGCAACGGCCGGAAGCCAAAACGCAGCTCGGCTTCGGGCGCGATCATGTTTGCCTTGATGCCACCTTCGACGCGGCCGATGTTGAAGCGCAGGCCGGTCAGGCCACCAAAGCGCGCATGCGCCAGCGACTCCACATGGTCCAGCGCCTTGCCGCCCCAGCGCATCGCCTGGTGCAAGGCACTGGCGGATGGGTCCTGCTTGCCCGAGGCGTGGCCGGCGCGGCCCTGGAACTTCATCAGCACCGAGCTGATGCCACGGTGTGCGAGCACCGCTTCGCTCATGGTCGGTTCGGCGACGATCACCGCTTCATAGGCGATGCCACGCGCCAGGAAGGCAGCGATGCAACGCGGATCATTGGCTTCTTCGTCACTGGAGAACAGGAAGGCAGCATCGCCATCGGTCAGGTTGGCGGCGGCCACCAGCGCCGCAGCGGCGCCCTTGATGTCGCAGACGCCGAGGCCGACAACGCGGTCGTCCAAACGACGCATCACATGCGGATCAGCGGACCAGTGCGGGGAGTCCGGCACGGTATCCAGATGCACGTTGAACAGGTATTTCGGTGTGCCACGCACCGCGTAGAAGCTGACCGCGCCGGCGCCGTGGTCGATCACCTCGACATTGAAGCCCGGCAGGTTGTCGCGCAGGTAATCAAAGATGCCACCGGTGGTGATGGCACGCGGCGGATTGCGGGTGTCGTAGGACACCAGCTTTTCCAGGTGATCGAGGGTGGATTGGAGCAGGCTGGTCATGGTGGCAGGCAGGTCATCACAGCAATGATCGGGGGAGCATCCCTTCTCCCGCGTGCGGGGGAAGGTGCCCGGAGGGCGGATGGGGGGAGCTTTTGATTTGCCGGGGTTTGCTTTGAAAGCAGAGCGACAGCAGAAGCAAAAGCTCCCCTCACCCCAACCCCTCTCCCGTGAACGGGAGAGGGGCTTCAGCAGCGGGCGTTGCGCGCTTAGCGGTTTACCTGCGCATACAGCGTCGAGCTCATGCCAAACAGCTTGATGAAGCCTTCGGCTTCTTCCACGCCCCAATCGGCCGACTGCGCGTAGGTTGCGCCCTTGGCGTTGAGGATGTGCTCCGAACGCACGGCTACTGCATCAACGCGGCCGCCACGGGTTTCCAGCACCACTTCGCCGGTTACCTTGGCCTGTGAGGCCTTCAGGAAGGCTTCGATGTCGGTCTTGAGTGGGTCGTGGTAGAAGCCTTCGTACACCAGCTCCACCCACTTGCGCGCGACTTCCGGCTTGAAGCGGTTCTGCTGCTTGGTCAGCACGGTGTCTTCCAGCGCGCGGTGCGCGGCGAGCAGCGAGACCAGGCCCGGTGCTTCGAACACGATGCGGCCCTTCAGGCCGATCACGGTGTCACCGGTGTAAACGCCACGGCCAACGCCATACTGCGCGAACAGCTTGTTGAGCTTGGCCAGGATCTGCTCACCCGGCAGTGCCTTGCCGTCCAGGGCGACAGCTTCGCCTTCGACGAACTTCAGGGTCACTGTCAGCGGCTCGATCGGCCAGGCGCTGCGCGGTGCGCACCAGCCACGTGCGCCCTCGCCCGGGGCTTCCCACTTGTCGATCTCGCCGCCGGACATGGTCAGGCCCAGCAGGTTCTCGTTGATGGTGTAGGCCTGCTGCTTGGCGCGCACGCCGAAACCACGCGCTTCCAGGTACTTCTGCTCGTAGGCGCGGGTCTGGGTGTGTTCCTTCTGGATTTCACGGATCGGCGCGACAATCTGGTAGTCGCCCAGTGCCTTCACCGCCAGGTCGAAACGCACCTGGTCGTTGCCCATGCCGGTACAGCCGTGGGCGATGATGTTGGTGCCCAGCTCGGCGGCGCGCTTGAGCGCGGCATCGACGATCAGGTAACGGTCGGAGACCAGCAGCGGGTACTGGCCCTGGTAGCCCTCGCCTGCCCACACGAACGGCTTGACGAAGCCATTCCAGATGGCCGGGCCGCCATCGACGGTGACGTGGCTGGTAACGCCCAGCTCGGCCGCACGCTTTTCGATGAAATCACGCTCGTCGGCATCCACGCCGCCGGTGTCGGCGAACACGGTGTGCACGTTGTAACCACGTTCCTGCAGGTAAGGCACGCAGAAGCTGGTGTCGAGGCCGCCGGAGAAGGCGAGGACGATGTCTTTGCTCATGGGGAAGGAATCTCTGCTGTGGTTCTTAAGCCCCTCCCCCGCCGGGGGAGGGGTTGGGGAGGGGGTAATGAAGTTGAGGTGACATGTGGAGCGAGGAGCTGCCCTCACCCCAACCCCTCTCCCGCATGCGGGAGAGGGGCTTCGAGCATTACTTGCCGATCACTGCCGCCATGATCGCCTTCTGCACGTGCAGGCGATTCTCGGCTTCGTTGATTGCAATACATTGCGGCGAATCCATCACGCCGTCGGTGGCCTTGACGTTGCGGCGCAGCGGCAGGCAGTGGCTGAAGACGCCGTTGTTGGTCAGCGCCATCTTGGCTTCGTCGACGATGAAGTGCTGGTACTGGTCGCGGATCGGCTTTTCCGGCTCCCAGTTGCCGAAGAACGGCAGCGCGCCCCAGCTCTTGGCGTAGACGACATCGGCGCCGGCATAGGCGCTCTGGATATCGTGGCTGACCTGCAGCGAGCCGCCGCTTTCGATCACGTTCTGCTCGGCCCAGCCCATGTAGCGCTCGTCCAGGATGTAATCCGGGGTCGGGCACAGCAGGGTCACGTCCATGCCCATGCGGGTGGCAATGGTCAGCGCCGAGTTGGCCACGGCGGTGTTCAGCGGCTTGGGATGGTAGGTCCAGGTCAGCACGTACTTCTTGCCGCGCAGGTCGCTGGTGCCGAAGTGCTCCTGCAGCGCCAGGATGTGCGCCAGCTCCTGGCACGGATGGGTGATGGTCTCCATGTTGATGACCGGCACCGGCGAATACTTGGCGAAGCTCTTGAGCACCTGGTCCTCGCGGTCCTTGCTCCAGTCGACGAACTTCGGGAAGGCCCGCACGCCGATCAGGTCGACGTAACGGCCCAGCACCTTTGCTACTTCGGCAATATGCTCCTCGGTATCACCGTCCATCACCGTACCGAGGTTGAACTCGATCGGCCATGCGTCCTTGCCCGGCTGCAGCACCACCGCGTGGCCGCCCAGCTGGAACGCGCCCAGCTCGAAGCTGGTGCGGGTGCGCATGGACGGGTTGAAGAACACCAGGGCGATCGACTTGCCCTTCAGGTCATCACCCAGCTTGTTCTGCTTGAACAACGACGCCTGGGTGAGCAGCGCGTCGAGCTCGGCGCGGCTCCAGTCCTGGGTGTTCAAAAAGTGCTTCAGAGACATCGATCCTTCCTTTGTTGCGGAAAACCACCGTCGCCGGTGGGCGGATGCGCATGCGCGCGGCTCATTGCGTTTGAAACTTTTGCCGAACCAGAAACGAAAAAACCCAGCCTGGGCTGGGTTTTCAGAACGGACAGCACGAAGCTCCGGTCACCCAGCGAATATGTGGGATTCCGGTCGGCGGGCACGCGACGTCATGCCGGTGGCCATCCGGGCGGTGCTGGTTTCGTGCTGGAAGCTGGTGGCTTTCATCGTCGCGCATACTCGCACGCGGGTCAGGCCGGCGCAAGTGGCGCGGTGCAACATCACGGAACGCTGGTGGCGGCAGGCGGTGCCTGGCCGATATCTGGAGTGATCGACACCCGTAGCTTAAGCCGGTTACCGGGGTCTTCCGGCAGTCGTGAGCGGAATTTGATGCCCTTGTAGACGTAATCCACGTCGTAGGCGATAGGTCGGCGGAATTCACGCCCAACCTCGACGATCTTGCATTCCGGGGTCAGCAGCGCGGAAGAACCGCCAACGCCCTGCGGGGCGAGCGCCATGTCTTCTTCTTGCGCCTCCCCTTCCTGCTTGAACATGCCACGCACGGAATCCCAGAAACGACGGAACCCGCCCTTGTCCTCCTCACCCTTGACCTGCACCGGCGCCAGCGTACGCGTGGATACCGGCTCGCAGTGTTCTTCGGTGCGGCTGGCACGCAGGGTCTGGAAGACCGGCTCGACATTGAGCACCTGCGCATAGTCATAGCGCACGTTTTCCATGATCACCACACGATTGCGCTGCTCCGGTTCCTGCGCAAGCGCGGGCACAGTGGCACCAGCCAACAGGCAGATCGTCGACAGCAATGGAGCAGGTTTCATCAAAAGGTTTGGCTTTGAGCTGGGTACGGGTGACGGGTACTAGTGTAGGCAGCACAGCTGCCCCGGGCCTGAACATTACCCATCCGTACGCGTATTGCCCAGCCCGGGGATGCCCGACCCGGCCCGGACAGCTAGAATTGGCGGGTTCGCTTACCCCCGGATTGCCATGACCCTGCGCCTGCACAACAACCTGACGCGGCAGCTGGAGCCGTTTGCTCCGCTCGACCCCGCCGCCCCCACCATGTATGTGTGCGGCCCCACGGTCTATAACTATGTACATATCGGCAATGCACGCGGCCCGGTGGTGTTCGGGGTGCTGGCCGACCTGCTGCGTCGCCGTCACGGCAAATTGCGCTACGCGCGCAACATCACCGACGTTGACGACAAGATCAACGCCGCTGCCAAGGACCAAGGCGTGCCGATCTCAGCCATCACCGACCGTTTTGCCGCCGCCTACCGCGAGGACATGGCCGCGCTTGGCGTGGTCCCGCCGGAGATCGAGCCGGAGGCCACCGCGCACATGCCGCAGATCATCACCATGATCGAGCAGCTGATCAGCACCGATCACGCCTATGTCGCCGAGGGCCACGTGCTGTTCTCGGTCAGCAGCTTCGCCGATTACGGCAAGCTCTCGCGCCGTGACCCGGACGAAATGCTAGCCGGCGCCCGCGTCGAAGTAGCCCCATACAAGCGTGATGCCGGTGACTTCGTGCTGTGGAAGCCCTCCAGCGACGACCTGCCCGGCTGGAAATCGCCCTGGGGCCGTGGCCGCCCGGGTTGGCATATCGAGTGCTCGGCGATGGCAGCCGCCCATCTGGGCCCAACCATCGACATCCATGCCGGCGGCGTCGACCTTCAGTTCCCGCACCACGAGAACGAGATCGCGCAAAGCGTCTGCGCCCACGGCGGGCAGACCTTCGCCCGCTTCTGGCTGCACAACGGCATGCTCAACTTTGGCGGTACCAAGATGAGCAAGTCGATCGGCAATATCGAGCGCGTGCATGATCTGGTTCGCCAGCACCCGCCGGAAGCCCTGCGCTATGCGTTGCTGTCGGCGCATTACCGGCAGCCGCTGGAGTGGTCCGATGCGTTGATCGAACAATCGGTGCGCACCTTGGACCGCTTGTACGGCACCTTGCGTGATCTGGCTGATGTCAGTGTTGACGGCGTGATTCCGGCCGGCGTTGAGGCGGCGCTGGACGATGACCTCAATACGCCGCTGGCGTTGGCTGAAGTGGCCCGTATCGCCAGCGAAGCGCGCAAGGCCGAGTCCAGCGAAGAGAAGTCGCGCCTGAAGCGTGAGCTGCTCGGCGCAGGCCTCGCTCTTGGCCTGCTGCAGCAGGCGCCGGCCGAATGGTTCGGGCGTGGTGCCGAAGCCGGCGACGATGCACGTATCCAGACCCTGATCGACGAACGCATCGCCGCCAAGCAGGCGCGCGATTTCGGCCGTGCCGATGCCATCCGCGACCAGCTGGCTGCGGAGAACATCGTGCTGGAAGATACGCCACAGGGCGTGCGCTGGAAACGCGGGTAAGGCCTCCCCTCACCCCAACCCTCTCCCGTGAACGGGATAGGGGCTTCAAAGCTGCAATTGCGCAGTGCTGCTTCAACTCGCACTGCCGCGAGCCCCTCTCCCGCCGGCGGGAGAGGGGTTGGGGTGAGGGCAACAGCGCCCCGACCCACACCAAAGCCCCTCGCCACCAACGCGACCGGCCAAGCACAGGACCAACCATGATCAACTCCCCCTTCCCGCTCGAACCCACACCCGCCGAAGCCCAGGCCGCCATTGCCGAGGAGTTCTCCTTCTTCGGTGACTGGTCGGAGCGCTACCAGTACCTGATCGACCTCGGCCGCAAGCTGCCCGCGCTTCCGGACGAATGGAAAACCGAGGAAAACCGCCTGCTCGGCTGCCAGTCCATGGTCTGGATCGTGCCCGAAGGCGATGCCGACAAGCTGGTGTTCCACGCGATCAGCGATTCGGCCATCGTCTCCGGCCTGATCTATCTGGCGCTGCGCGTGTACTCGGGCCGTTCGGCGGCTGAAATCCTCGCCACCGAACCGGACTACGTGTCTGCAATCGGCATGGCCAAGCACCTGTCGCCGACCCGCAGCAACGGCCTGGCCGCGATGCTGGCCTTCATCCGCGACACCGCCCAAGCCAAGCAGTGAGCAACACCGGCTCCATCTCCGAGTTGTTGCGCCAGCCCGGCTACACCCAGCTGCTGCTGTACCGCATCGCCGGCATGTTGTCCTACCAGATCGTCGCGGTCACGGTCGGCTGGCACATCTATGAAGTCACCCGCAATCCATTCTCACTGGGCCTGATCGGCCTGGCGGAGGTGCTGCCCTACTTCTGCGTAGCGCCATTCGCCGGCTATCTGGTCGATCACCTGCCACGCCGCAAGCTCGGCATGACCGCCTGCCTCGGCCTGATCGCCACTGCCTTGATGCTGGTAGCCGTGGCCACCGGCTGGCTACCGGTCAAAGGTGTCTGGCCAATCTATCTGGCGGTGGCGCTGACCGGCATGGTCCGCGCCTTCCTGTCACCGGTCTACAACGCCTTGTTCGCCCGCGTGCTCAAGCGTGAGCAGTTCGCACGTGGCGCCGGCTTCGGCACGGTGGTGTTCCAGATGGGCATGGTGATTGGCCCTGCACTGGGCGGTGTACTGGTCGCCGTTGGCGGCAAGGGCCTGTCCTATGGCGTGGCGGCGACCATGGCCGTGCTGGCACTGATCGCACTGGCCTCGCTCAAGGTCAGCGAACCCCCGCCACCACAGACCCGCGCGCCGATCTTCGCCAGCATCGCCGAAGGCGCGCGCTTCGTGCTGTCCAACCAGATCATGCTGGGCGCGATGGCGCTGGACATGTTCTCGGTGCTGCTTGGCGGCGTGGTGGCGATGCTGCCGGCCTTCATCCAGGACATCCTGCATTACGGGCCGGAGGGCTTGGGCATCCTGCGTGCGGCACCGGCGCTGGGCTCGATCGCGGTCGGCCTGTGGCTGGCTCGCCATCCCCTGCGCCGCAATGCAGGTCGCGTACTGCTGTTCGCGGTAGCCGGTTTCGGCCTGTGCGTGATCGCCTTCGGCCTGTCCAAGAGCTTCTGGCTGTCTGCCGCCATTCTGGTGTTCTACGGCGCTTGCGATGGTGTGTCGGTGGTGGTGCGTTCGACCATCATGCAGTTGGTAACACCGGATGAAATGCGCGGCCGGGTGTCGTCGATCAACGGCATCTTCATCAGTTCATCGAATGAGCTGGGCGCGTTCTACGGCGGCAGCATGGCGCGCCTGCTGGGTCTGGTCACGGCAGTGGTGATCGGTGGTTGCGCGGTACTCGGCGTGGCCGCGGTCACCGCATGGAAAGCACCGCAGCTGCGCAAGCTGGACAACCTGCAGGATCTGTAGCCAGACCAATGCCGGGGCAAGCAGCAAGCTCGCCCCGGCTAGTCCTTCTCAAGCGAATACACCCTTCACGGCGCGTAGTCGCCAACTTGCGGTTTCTCGAACGCCTGCTGCGCACGGATATCACGCGAAGACGCACCTACACGCAGACTGTAGGTGCCCGCATCGGCGACCCAACGGCCCCGGCCCGTATCGAACGAGGCCAGGTCCTTGCCATCGATCTCGAACTGCAGCACCTGCGATTGCCCCGGTTGCAGCTCACCGGTCTTGGCGAACGCACGCAGTTCCTGTGCAGGTTTTTCCAATTCGCCCTGCGGTGCACTCACGTAGACCTGTGCTGCTTCGCGCCCGGCAACCCTGCCGGTATTGGTGATCTTGATGCTGGCACGCACCAGATCCGGTTGGCTGGCATCGACCTGCAGATCGCTGTAACCGAAAGTGGTGTAAGACAGACCAAAACCAAACGGATAGGCGACGTCCACCTCGTGCGTATCAAAGTGGCGATAGCCCACCCAGATGCCATCGCTGTACGTGACCTCCGCGGCGCGGGCAACCTGCCCAAAAATCGACGAGGCATTCGGATCGGGCCCCTGCAGCACCTTGCCTGGGAACCCGTTGCTGGCGGCGTAATCGCTGAGCTGCAGCGCAAACGTATCGACAAGTTTGCCGGAAGGATTGACCGCGCCGGACAGCACATCGGCAATGGCATTACCGGCCTCCTGCCCCGGCTGCCAGGCCAGCAGGATGGCATCGGCAAGCCGGCTCCAACTGCCAGTTTCAATTACTCCGCCGACGTTGAGCACTACCACCAGTTTCTTGCCTTGGGCATGGAAGGCCCTGGAAGTGCGCTGCAGTAGTGCATGCTCGGCTTCGGTCAAGCTGAAGTCCCCGTCGGCCTTTCGGTCTACGAACTCACCTGAGCCGCGACCTATGGTTACGACCGCCAGATCCTGCTGCTGTGCAAGTTGCTGCATCTGCGCATCGCCGATCTCAAGTTCAGGAATACGCGGCTTGCTTAGATACCACTCGGTCTTCGGCAGCTTGGCCGACTCCTCACTGATATAGCGGCCATAAAACCGATTGAGTCCGCTTGCATTGCTGAAACCTGCATTCTCCATCCCCCGGAGCAAACTGATTACATAGGCCTTGTTGACATCGCCGCTGCCGGTGCCACCAGCAATCACCTCATAGCTGCCATGGCCCAGCAAAGCCAGCCGCGCCGCGGCAGGCAGTGGCAACGTCGCAGCTTCATTCTTCAGCAGTACCATGCCTTGGGTAGCAGCGCTGCGCGAGATTTCCGCACTTGCCTGCAGGTCGGGCTGATCCGAATGCGGGAGCCGCTTGTATGCGCGGCTGCGCAGCACCAGCTCCAGCACCTTGGTGACGTTGAGATCCAGCACCTCCTCGTCCAGCGTGCCATCACCCACTGCTGCCAGAATCGCCTTGCGCTGCTTGCCGGTGCCCGGCATCAACAATTCATTGCCTGCCCGCATCTGCGCAACCGCGTCCTGCCCGCCAAACCAATCCGTCATCACCACGCCCTGGTAACCCCATTGCGCGCGCAGCACATCCTTCAGCAACCAGGGACTTTCCGAGGTATAGGTACCATTGAGCTTGTTGTAGCTGGACATCACCGTCCACGGCTGGCCCTTGCGCATCGAGATCTCGAAACCTTTCAGGTAGATCTCGCGCAACGTTCGCTCATCTACCTTTGCATTGAGGGTGTTGCGATTCCACTCATGGTTGTTGACCGCGAAGTGCTTTACCGACGCACCCACGCCGCGCTCCTGCAAACCTTGCACCAACGCCGCTGCGGTCTCACCGCTGACTAACGGGTCTTCGGAGTAATACTCGAAGTTGCGCCCACCCAAAGGATAGCGATGGATGTTCTGCGCCGGCGTCAACATCACATCGATACCGTAGGCCGCCGCCTCGTCCGCAATGGCTGCGCCCACCTGACGCACCAAGGCCGTGTCCCAGGAACTGGCCAGGGCACTGCCTATCGGAAATGCCGTGGCGTAGAAATTTTTGCCTGGCGCGTCCTTGCGGGTCGGCGCAATACGCACGCCGGCCGGACCATCGGCCAATACCAATGACGGAATGCCCAGCCGTGGCACGGACACGGTTGCACCCGCCGCACCGGCGACCTTGTCTTCAATGGCACCGACCACCGGCGCCTGCATGTCATCCGGCAGTCCGGGGAAACTCATGCCCTGGCCGGTGACCAGCTCGACCTTTTCCTGCAAGGTCATCGCCGCCACCACCTGTGCAAGCGGCGCCTTCCCCAACTGCGGAAGCTCCCTGGCCTGGACCGGATTCGTCACCAGCACAGTTGCCGCCATGCTGATCAACAGCGGCACGGGAACCATTGTTTTCTGCATCTTTGCCATTTCACATACTCCGGTTTGCGCCCGCGCATCAGCACAGGACGCTGCATCTATGGAAGTGACGCGCCCGCATCCAGGCAGCGCTTGATCGTCATCTCGGTGATACCGCAGGCACCACCTCGCCGTCGGCGCATGCCCATCCTTCCCCGCTGGCTTGCTGCAATGCGAACGCGCGGCCAGCAGGTGTGGCCGGTCACGGCTTAGAACGAGAAAGTCAGCTGGCTCTGCAGATTCACCGCATCAGGGTGCTGCGTGACCACTACCGGGTTGCGCGTATAGCTCAAGGTATTGACCCAGTAGATGCCACGAAATGCGCGCAGGGCGTACGAAGCCGAAGCAGTTGAGCTGAAGCGCACCGGATCCATGCCCTGCGCAGCAAGGTAGCGGCGTGCGTCATCGCTTACCTCGGTCCGGGTATAACCCAGCGACACCATGTCACCCGGTCGCTTGGCGAAAGGTGCCAGGCTGTATAAGGTCACTGCGTAGTCGGAGCTGAAAATATTGTGCTCGGCCGGGGCGTAGTTGGCTTTCAGGTTGAAATACCAGCCGCGGTAGGGGACGGATACATCGGGCTGGGTGAACTGATGGTCGGCCACCAGGTAGAAGGCGCGGTTGGTGCCCCTGCTATCCGGATTACGGAAGTCGCTGTAGAGCGTGCGGTTGTAAACCGTGCCTTGGCGTATCCAAGTCATGCGGGTATTGGCGCTGGAGGCAACCCGATAGCCGATTTCGTTGACGTAGATCGGCTTGGCGTCCTTCACACTCCACTTCAACCCGGTTGGATTGGCCTCGCTGTCGGCGAGAAAGCCGTCGGGGCTCTGCGAGCGCGCCACACCAAAGTGGTCGTAGAAGCGACCGCTCTTCGAGTACAAGCGGATATCCATGCCCGGCACGGGCTTGAAGGCTGCCATACCGGCTAGGTTGGGAATGATGCTGGTGGGCCCAAGCGCGGAAGATGCCGTACTTGCACCCAGGAACAAGCCTATAAACTGGCCCAGCATTCCGTAGTAGCCATACTGGATACGTACGCGGCCGTCAGCAAACTCCTGTTCAACCGACAACTGGCTGACTGCAGCATCATCATTCAGGCCCGCGTCCCGGTACACGGTTCGCCAACTGTTGACTTCGAAGGTGAGCTGCGACTTTTTGCCCCACCAACCCAGTCGCGACAAGTCGTAGGTGGTGATGGTCGCCAGCGTCCCACTGAAACTGGGCCGCTGTCCGTTGTACGTCTGCGGGCGCGCTTCCTGGCCGCGCAGATCATAGGTCTCGGCGGCGCTGTAGTAACCCATGAACATCCAGCCGTTGTCGTACAACCTCGGCCGCAGGCCCAACAGTTCCGGCGACAGGGTTTCGCAGGTAGTGATGATGGGCGCTTCCGACCCGCGACTGACGAAAGCATCGTAGTCATGGCAACTTGGGCGCGTGGATGTTGCTGACTCCGACGCCGATGAGGAGCCGTCTTGCGGCTCACTTGCGGACGCTTCGTCCGGCAACTGTGCAGCAACAGACTCGACACCAGGCAAGGCGTAAGCCGTTGACGCGGCGAGTCCCAGACAAGTGGCCATCACCATCCTGCTGAAGATGATGCCCCTCCCGTTACAACAATACGTGTTCATTGCCTATCTCTCCCAGGTTGATGAAGAGCAGCCAGCGCCATCCCGGCGGCCTCCCGCGCAGACACAACAGTTCGGCATGCATTGGGGACGCCTTGGTCCAACCAGCTGCCCCGACGTCGGCCTTCCGGCACGTTCTTCATCAGGTGGGGCTTGCCGTTGCGATGCCACCGCGATAACTGCGGCGGCCCGGTGCAACTGCGTGCAATCCCCCTCCGGGATGTTGTTACAGCGGTACGACTCTTGGCCGTTGCGCCGACGCCGCGGCAGTAAACCTATCGACAGGTAGGTTTGTCAAAAACTGTGACGTGGGTACAGCTTGAACACGGATGGCACAGGCCGACAGCGCGGATACACTGCGCGATCACACGACGCGGGATTGAACTTTGCCCACCTCAACGCAGACCTCGTCCGTCAGCCGCCCACGCCGACGTTCGCCAAAGGGCGACATGCGCCGCCAACAGATCCTGGATGCGGCAATGCGCGTGTTCGCGCGCGATGGCTACAGCAATGCCTCCATCGCCGAGGTCGCAACCGATGTCGGCCTCACCCTGCCCGGCCTGCTGCATTACTTTCCGAGCAAGGCCGAGATGCTGCTGGCGGTATTGGAAGTCCGCGATCAACGCAGTCCGCGCCTGCCAGGCTACCCGCAGGATTACACGCTTGAAGATGCCGCAGCGGGACCACCGCTTCCCTGGTCGGAGGTGCTGGATCAGTTGCGCCTGGCCAATCGCGCCAATGCCGACATTCCGGGCGTGATCAAGGCTTTCTCGCTGCTCAACGCAGAAAGCCTCAGCGACGATCATCCCGCACAGGACTGGTTCCGCCAACGCACAGGACTGATGCTGCAGTACATCGCGCACAGCCTGCGGCATGGCCAGGAAACCGGTGAAATCAGCCCCTCAGTTGATCCAGACCAGATCGCCGCCGAACTGATTGCCATGATGGATGGCTTACAGCTGCTGTGGCTGCGCCACCCGGGTAAGGTCAACCTGGAAAAGCACTTCGAAGACTATCTGCAGCGCCTGCAGCAAGCCGTACAGGTCAGCTGATGCCGCCAAGGTGGGCAACTCTGCCTTAGCGGACAGCTGCCTCGTTACTGCCGGGCGTCAGCGCGGCGCAGGACGGTGGGTTGAGAAGACCTGCCGGGCAGCGAAAAACAAAAACCCCGCCGAAGCGGGGTTTTTGTTCAACAGATACAACCGGACTCAGTCGCCCTGCTGCTTCTGCAGGTGCTCCCAACGCTCCTGCGCATCAATCGTGCGCTCGGCGGTGAGACGGGCTTCCAGGCGATCCAGACCGATGTCTTCGCCGGTATCGACGCAGAAACCGTAGTCGCCGGCTTCCAGACGCTTGAGCGTGCTGTCGATCTTGCCGATCAGCTTGCGGTAGCGGTCGCGGGTACGCAGTTCCAGCGAATTCTCTGTTTCGCGGGTTGCACGCTCGGCCTCATCACCGATGTCACGCACTTCCTCGCGCAGGTTCTCGATGGTCTGCTTCGATTCCTCGACCAAGTCCGCACGCCAGTTCAACAGGCGCTGGCGGAAGTACTCCTGCTGCAGCGTGCTCATGTACTCCTCATCTGCGGACGGCTTATAGCCAGCCGGCAGGATCGGACGGCCAGTGGTCTCGTCGATGTTGTATTCGACAACCTTGTACTTGCTGCGCGGTGCCGGAGCGGTCGAACGCGCGGTGACAGCGACTGCAACCTTGCCGACCGGACGGACGGCAACAGGAGCGGTGGATTTGACGGGAGTTTTGACGTTGGATTTCGAAACAGGCACGGGATTCTTGGATTGCGGGGTCTTGGCCACTGGAGCCGGCTTGGCAGCGACCGGCGCAGGTGCCGGAGCTGGGGCCGTCTTGGCGACTTCGACCGGGACAGACTTGGCCGCCGCCGGCTTTGCAGCTGGCTTCGGTACGGACTTGACCACGGGTTTGACAGGAGTCTTGAGCGTCTTGGCAGCCACTGGTTCGGCCACCTTCTTGACTACGGGTTTGGCAGCGGGCTTGGTGGCCTTGGCAACCGGCGCAGCTGCTTTCTTGGCAACTGGCGCGGCAACCGGTTTGGTCACCTTTTTGACCGCTGCCTTCTTGGCAGGGGCCGCCTTTTTAGCGACTGCCGTCTTAACCGCAGCCTTCTTGGCGACGGGTTTGCTGGCAGGAGCTGCTTGCTTGACCGGCGTTTTCTTTGCAACCGCCTTGGTGGCGGGTGCTTTCTTCGCGGCCGGCTTTGCAGCCTTGGCGACCGGCTTGCTTGCAACCGGCTTCGACACCGCCTTCTTCACTACAGGTTTGGCGGTTTTCTTGGCGACCTTGACGGCCTTTTTTGCAGGTTTTTTAGCAGCCACGAAACGCTCTTCCTTGTTTCCCCCGGGGCCCGGGAAAGCGGGCCTTTATAGCCTACCCGACCAGCAGCAGCAACCGCGCCGGGCACCGTATGTGAACGGATGCCCGACCCGTGCAGTACAGGTCCGGTGGCGTCACCGGACCGTTTCGCGCAGTTCGGAACGTAACCAGGCGCGCCATCGCCCCTGGCTGGCAGCGGAAAGCACGTAGTGTTTACCGGCGCCATCCCGCATCCTGCGACAAATACTGCTCGCTTGCCAAGTGGCTTATCATTTAACCGTGATCGGCCGACTCCTCATTGCCGTACTGCGCTCCTACAAGCGCTTCATCAGCCCGCTGCTTGGGCCGCGCTGCCGTTTCTATCCCAGCTGCTCGGAATACTCCATGGACGCGATCCGTATACACGGTCCGCTACGGGGGTGTTGGCTTACCCTGCGCCGGCTGGGGCGCTGCCATCCGTTCCATCCGGGCGGACTGGATCCGGTCCCGGAGCGCGCCGATTCCCCCTCTTGCCGCTGCACAGGAAAACACTGACATGTCCTCCACGCTTATCCGCAATGCCCGTATGGTCAACGAAGGTCGTACCTTCGACGGCGACCTGCGCATCGAGAACGACCGTATCGCGCAGATCGGCAGCGGCTTGACCCCGCGCGATGGCGAGCAGGTGGTGGACGCGGGCGGACGCTGGCTGCTGCCCGGGATGATCGATGACCAGGTCCACTTCCGCGAACCAGGCCTGACTCACAAGGGCGACATCGCCAGCGAGTCGGCAGCCGCAGTGGCTGGTGGCCTGACCAGCTTCATGGACATGCCCAACACCAACCCGCCGACCCTGGATTCGACCATCCTCGAAGCCAAGTACGCGCTGGCCAAGGGCCGCGCCTGGGCCAATTACGGCTTCTATCACGGCGCCAGCAACGACAACCTGGAGGCGATCCGGGTGCTCGACCCGAAGAAAGCCCCGGGCGTGAAGGTGTTCATGGGCGCCTCCACCGGCAACATGCTGGTCGACAACCCGGAAACCCTGGACGCGATTTTCCGCGAGTGCCCGACCCCGATCATCACGCACTGTGAAGACACGCCGATGATCGACGCCAACATGAAGGCGTTCCAGGAAAAATACGGCGACGCGCTGACCCCGGACATGCACCCGGATATCCGCTCGCGCGAGGCCTGCATCAAGTCCACCCGCCTGGCGATGTCGCTGGCGAAGAAGCACGGCACCCGCCTGCATGTGCTGCACATCTCCACCGCCGATGAGCTGGCACTGTTCGAGAAGGGTCCACTGATCCGCGCCGACGGCAGCCGCAAGCAGATCACCGCCGAAACCTGCGTGCACTTCCTGCATTTCGCGCGCCCGGACTATGCAACCAAGGGCAACCTGATCAAGTGCAACCCGGCGATCAAGGAAGTGGCCGACCGCGAGGCGATCACCGCCGCACTGGCCGACGACGTGCTCGATGTGCTGGCCACCGACCATGCTCCACACACCTGGGAAGAGAAGCAGAAGCCCTACGCACAGGCACCGTCCGGCCTGCCGCTGGTGCAGTACGCGCTGGTCGCCGCGCTGGAGCGCGTGCACGAAGGCAAACTGACCCGCGAACAGGTGGTGCAGAAGTTCGCCCACGCCCCGGCGCAGCTGTTCGACGTGGAAGAACGCGGCTTCCTGCGCGAGGGTTACTTCGCCGATCTGGTGCTGGTCGAGGACGTGCCGTTCACGGTCAAGCGCGAGGACGTGCTGTCCAAGTGCGGCTGGTCGCCGTTTGAAGGCACCACCTTCAGTTCGCGCATTGCCTCCACCTGGGTCAATGGCCAGCAGGTGTGGGACGGCAGCAAGCTGGTGGGCGCACCGGCCGGCCAGCGCATGACCTACGACCGTTGATGCGTTCGGTCCTGATGATGGGCGCGCTGCTGCTGGCAGCGCCCCTGCTTACCGCCCTACCCTTGCAGGCTCAGGATGGCATCGGCAACCTGCTCGACAACCGGGTGGTGTTCCCGGCCAGCGCCTCGCAGGGCGCGATGGTGATCGGCAAGGTGCCCTCTGGCAGTACGGTCCGCTATGCCGGCCGTGAACTGCGGGTCAGCAGCTACGGCAGCGTGGTGTTCGGCATCGGCCGCGATGAGAAAGGCCCGCTGCAGGTACAGGTGCAACGCCCGGATGGCGGCAGCGAGGTCGTTTCGATTGCAGTGACTGCGCGCGACTGGCCGGTAGAGCGGGTCAATGGCGTGCCGCCAAAGACGGTGAATCCGCCGCCGGAAATCGCCGAGCGGATTGCCCGTGAACAGGCGCAGGTGACTGAATCGCGCAAGCGCGACGACAACCGCACCGACTTCACCCAGACCTTCATCTGGCCGGTGCAGGGCCGCATCAGCGGCCGCTTCGGCAATGCCCGCGTCTACAACGGACAGCCAGGCAGCGGCCATTCCGGCATGGACATAGCCGTGCCTACGGGTACGCCGGTGAAGGCGCCCGCAGCTGGCATCGTGACGTTTGCAGGCCCGGATCTGTACCTGACTGGCGGCACCCTGGTGCTGGACCATGGCTTCGGCATCAGCTCCAATTTCCTGCACCTATCGCGGATCGATGTAAAGGTCGGTGACAGGATCGAGCAGGGGCAGAACATCGCAGCGGTTGGCGCAACCGGCCGAGCGACCGGCCCCCACCTGCACTGGGGCATGAACTGGTTCGACACGCGCATCGACCCGCTACTGGTGCTGGAACGCGGCAAATAAAGCCGAGGCGCATGTAGTGGGGGGGGGCCGGGAGCGCCAAACGGAACCAACTAACTACCACCCCCCACCGCGCCGGGCCAGAACAGAGCGAAGCCGCGGAGCGGCGGGGA
>NZ_JBRRCU010000030.1:0-49880 GCF_056759195.1 Stenotrophomonas sp. STEN083
GGCTTGGGCTAGGGTTTGGGCTTGGGCTTGGGCTTGGGTTTGGCCATCCCGTCGCTTCGGCTTGCGTTCCGGCAGCTCAGGCAAAGTCAAAAGCTCCCCCCACCCGCCCCTACGGGGCACCCTCCCCCGCAAGCGGGAGAGGGGACGGCGATGGTTTCCCGCGCTTCGTGAGTCACCCCACCCGCCAAACCCCGCAAACCACAACAAAACCTATCGGGTGAATGTCGGGGAATACACTTTTTCAGCGTTCCGATTCGCGCAGACTGCCTCTCAAAGTGAGGGGAAGCCATGCGTAGCAAGCTGTTTGTGCCCGGCGCACGTCCGGAACTGTTCGACAAGGCCTTGGCCAGTGCGGCCGATGCCCTGTCCTTCGATCTGGAGGATTCCGTCCCCGAGGCTGGCAAACAGGCGGCGCGCGCGGCCATCGCCAGCTTCCTCGCCCGTGCCGACGTACTCGCCAGCAACAAGCTGCTGATCGTCCGCAGCAACGCCACCGACAGCCCGCACTTCGCCGCCGATCTGGCCGCGATGGCGGTGCCCGGCCTGTGGCTGCTCAATATCCCCAAGGTGGAATCGGCCGCACAGGTGCGGCAGGTGGTGGTCGCGCTGGAACGCGCCGAGGCCGCCAATGGCGTCACCCGCCCGATCGGCCTGCTGCTGAACATCGAAACCCCGCGTGGCCTGCGTCTGGCCGCCGAGCTGGCTGGCGCGCATCCGCGCGTGGCCGGCTTGCAGCTGGGCCTGGGCGATCTGTTCGCGCCCAATGGCATCGCCCGCACGCCGGCCAATGTGCATGCGGTGCTGTTCGCGGTGAAAATGGCCGCCACCGAAGCGGGCGTGTTCGCCTGTGACGGGGCTTGGCCGGATGTGGCCGATGCCGAGGGCTTCCGTACCGAGGCCATGCTCGCGCAGCAACTGGGCTATATCGGCAAGAGCTGCATCCATCCGCGCCAGGTGGGTCAGGCCAATGTGATCTTCAGCGTGGCCGAGGCCGAACTGGACGAAGCACGGCGTATTGTTGCCGCCGCGCAGGCGGCCAGCGATCTGGGCCGCGGTGCGTTCCTGTTCGAGGGACGCATGATCGATGTGCCCTACCTGCGCCGGGCCGAAGCCCTGCTCGCCGGCGCCCTGCGCGCCTGATCTTTCCATCTGGCGGTTCGCCGCCACGCCGTTCATTACCGGGATTCCATCCATGCCCACGCCCATGGCCACCGCGCTCGCCGCGCTGTCGCACCGCTTCTCGCTCGGCTTCCGTCTGCTCGTCATCACCACTTTGCTGGCACTGGCCGGCACCGCGGCCGCCGACGAGAGTTTGAATGCAGTGAAGTCCGGCGCGTTGCCGGCCCTGCCGGAGGCCGCGCCGGTGCAGCAGCTGCTGGATGTCGATGGCCGCCTGCTGGCCCGCTCCGGCGACAAGGCGTGGCTGCTCGACAAGAACGGCAAGGCGTGGACGCCGGCCACCGGTATCAGCAACGAGATCGTGCAGGACATCGTCCGCAACGGCGACAAAACCTGGGTGCTGACCGGCCCGGATGCGAGCCACAGCAATCAGCTGCAGCAGATCACGCTCAAGGGCGAAACGCTGGGCAAGGGCCAGTCCCTGGCACTGCCTTCGCCACTGGGTAATGCGCACGTCGCTGCACTGGACGGTGCGCTGTTCGTCGCCGGTGTGGATGCAACGGGCGTGACCCAGCTGTACCGCAAGCCCGCCGATGCCGCGCAATGGCAGCCACAGCCGATCTGGCCGGGCGCTGCCGCAGTCGTCGCCCTGCAGGCGCAGAAAGGCGCGCTGTACGCAGTGGTCGGCAACAACGGCGCGCAGCAGCTGCTGCGCTGGAACGCAGAGAAGGGTTGGCACACGCTGCCTGCTATCGGCGGCGACGTGGTGCCCGGCTCGCTGCGTGCACTCGGCCAGGCGCACTTGCTGATGCAGGTGACCGACGCGGTTGGCAGCAGCCACGCGCGTACCTTCCACACCATCACCAGCGCCTGGGCTGATCTGGCCGATACCGATGCCAATGCACCGCTGGCCAGTGCCAGCTGGGGCAATGGCCTGGCCTGGGCAAATGCCGATGGCAGCCTGCACACCTTTGAACTGCAGAGCGGCAAGCATCTGCTGGGCTGGATGGACTGGACGGTGATCATCATCTACCTCGGCGCGATGCTGGGCATGGGTGCCTACTTCTACTTCCGCGAGAAGCGCGCCAGCACCGCCGACTTCTTCGTCGGTGGCCGCAGCATTCCGTTCTGGGCAGCGGGCGTGAGCTTGTACGCCACCAACACCAGTTCGATCAGCTTCATCGCCATTCCGGCCAAGGCCTTCGAGACCAACTGGCAGTACCTGACCAACAACCTGATCGCGGTGCTGGGCCTGATGTTCGTGGCGGTGTGGATCGTGCCGCTGCTGCGTCGCCTGGATCTGATGAGCGTGTTCTCCTATCTGGAAACCCGCTTCCATCCGGCCATCCGCATGCTCGCCAGCGCGCTGTGCATCGTCATGCAGATCGGCGCGCGCATGAGCGTGGTGCTGTTCCTGCCGGCGCTGGCCATCGCCACCATCACCGGCATCAGCGTGGTGTGGAGCATCATGATGATGGGCGTGTTCACCATCCTCTACACCGCGATGGGCGGCATGAAGGCGGTGATCTGGACCGACTTCGTGCAGGTGATCGTGAAGATGGGCGGCGCGATCTTCGCCATCCTGTTCATCGTCTGGACGCTGAAGGGCGGCTTCGGTGAGTTCGTCGCCACCGCGGCGATGGAAGACAAGACCAAGCTGTTCGATTTCAGCTTCGACCTGACCAAGGCCACGGTGTGGGGCTTCATCTTCCTGGTCGTATTCGACGTGGTGCTGACCTTCCCCAAGGACCAGGTGCTGATGCAGCGTACGCTGGCGACCAAGTCGGACAAGGAAGCCGGCCGCTCGATCTGGGCATTCGCCGCGATCATGATCCCGGGCGGCTTCATCTTCTACGGCATCGGCACTGCACTGTGGGTGTTCTACAAGAACAACCCGCAGCGCCTTGACCCGCTGCTGCCGATCGACGCGACCTTCCCGCTGTTCATCGCCGCCGAGCTGCCTCCGGGCGTCACCGGCCTGATCATCGCCGGTGTGTTCTCCGCAGCAATGGCGACCTTGTCGAGCATCATGAACAGCGTGGCGACGCTGATCTCGGTCGACTTCTACGAGCGCATCGCCAAGAACCCGACCCCACGCAAGAGCGTGCTGTTCGCCGAGATTTCCACAGTGCTGGTTGGCCTGACCGCGATCGGCCTGGCGCTGATCATGACCCGCTACGACATCCACTCGCTGTTCGACGTGTCGATCGAACTGGCCGGCCTGCTCGGCGGCGGCTTTGCCGGTGCCTATACGCTGGGCATGTTCACCCGCCGCGCCAACTCGGCCGGCGTGGCAATCGGTGTCGCCTCCAGCATCGTGCTGACCTTCGTGGCCTGGTGGTACAGCCTGGTGCATCCGTACTTCTACCTGGCCATCTCGATCTTCCTGTGCATCGTGATCGGCTATGTCGCCAGCCTGTTCTTCCCGGCCCCGAACCGTTCGCTGAAGGGCCTGACCATCTACAAGCAGGACGCGGTGTGAAGGCGGGCCTGCGCGCCGCCGCGGCCTTGATCGGCGGCGGCGTGGCGCCAGATCCGGCAAAGACCATGACGTTGGTCGGATCGCGCCGCCGCGCCCGCTGGTGTAGTTTGGCGCGCAGCTGAGAGGTCTAATCGCGTGGAAACCCAGTTTCTCAATACCTTTGTCACCGTGGTCGACCGTGGCTCCATGGCCGCGGCGGCACGCATGCTGCACATCACCCCGGCCGCCGTTGCCCAGCAGATCCGCACGCTGGAACGCGAGCTTGGCGCACCGCTGATTGCCCGCGCTGGCCGCACCGTCAGCGTCACCGAGGAAGGTGCGCGCATCCTGCAGCGCGCGCGCGACCTGCTGCGTGGCGTGGCTGATCTGCGCAGCGTCGCCAACGAAAGCGGCATGGCAGGCGAACTGCGACTGGGCGCCTGCCCTACCGCGCTGGGTGGGCTGGTGCCGGACATCCTGGCGCGGATGGTGGCCAAGTTCCCCGAGATCAACGTCTTCATCAAACCCGGTTATTCGGCCGACCTGTATGGCGCGGTGGAATCGGGCGACCTGGATGCGGCGATGGTGCTGCAGGCACCGTTCTCGCTGCCCAAGACCTGCGACTGGCAGCTGCTGCGTGAAGAGCCGCTGGTGGTATTGGCGCCGGCGCGCATGGCCGGTGCCGACCCGCACCAGCTGCTGCGCGAAGAACCGCTGATCCGCTACGACCGCCACGAATGGGGTGGCCGCCAGGCCGACGAATACCTGCGCAAGGCAGGCATCGTGCCGCGCGAACGGTTCGAGCTGAATGCGCTGAATGCGATTGCGGTGATGGTGGATCGTGGATTGGGCGTGTCGCTGGTGCCGGATTGGGCAAAGCCGTGGCCGGAAGGAATTTCGGTGGTGCGCATTCCCCTGCCGGAGCCCAGCGAGCCACGCCGTATCGGCATGGTCTGGTCGCGCTCCTCGGTGCGCCTGCGCCAGGTCAATGTGCTGCTGGACGAGGCGCGTACGGCGTTGTTGCAGCCTACCGACTGAGCGCAATGCCCGTGTAGTGCCGAGCCATGCTCGGCAGGGGCGTTACCCGTAGAGCCCCTGTAGTGCCGAGCCATGCTCGGCAAGGGCCTTCCCGGTCCTGTTGGATTTCCTGGCAAGGCCTCTGCCGAGCATGGCTCGGCACTACAGGTCGGTTGTCCGGCAATGCCGCTGCAGACGCCGTCACCCAATCGCAACAAACCCTAGGCTTTGAACATACACAGGTGCGCTTCTATCGCGCCGGGGCCCCGCCTAGGCTTCGCCCAACGTCGGAGTTGCGCCCGGTGCCCGCATGGTCGGGGACCGAAATCAACAAACGGCAGGATCAAAGGGGCGCTAGTCCCCATCGCATTTTGGCTCTGCCGGCTCCCAGGCCGGTCGCGTCACACATTCAAACCTGGGGGAGAGAACAACATGATCAAGCCACTTTCGGCCGCCATCAGCGCCGTGCTGCTCGCCAGCGCGATGAGCCCGGCCTTTGCACAGGACGCTGGCGATGCCGCCACCACGCTGGACCAGGTGATCGTCACCGGTACCCGCACCCCGGTTGCCATCGACAAGGTCCCGGGTGCTGTCACCCTGATCAGTCCGGAGCAGGTGCAGCGCACCTTGAACCTGACCGAAGACGCCACTGCCGTGCTCGCACGCATGGTGCCGGGCTATTCCGAATCCTCGCAGGCGATGAGCAACTCCGGTGAGACCCTGCGTGGTCGCGTCGCGCTGCGCCTGTTCGACGGCGTGCCGCAGGGTTCGCCGCTGCGCGAAGGCAGCCGCAACGGCACCTTCACCGACATGGGCGTGATCGGCCGGATCGAAGTCATCAACGGCCCGTCCGCCGCGGAAGGCATCGGCGGCGCAGGTGGCGTGATCAACTACCTGTCCAAGAACCCGGACGTGGCTGGCCACGAAACCACCGTCACCACCCGTTACAGCAGCCAGTTCAAGGACGACAGCGCGCAGTCCAAGATCGGCGTCACCCATGCCTTCAAGGGCGACGCGGTCGACTACCTGATCAGCGGCGCTTACATCGACCGTGGCATCTCCTACGACGGCAACGGCCGCCGCGTTGGCCTGAACACCTCCGGCTCGCTGTCCGATTCGTACAGCAAGAACCTGTTCATGAAGGGTGGCTACAACTTCGGCGAAGGCCAGATGCAGCGCATCCAGGCCAGCTACAGCAACTTCCACATCGGCGGCAAGCACAACTACATTCCAGTGGAAGGTTGCCGTGCCGGTGATCTCGGCTGCACCAAGCCGACCACCAACACCGCCGAAAAGGGCTCGATTGCCGGTTCGCTGGCCGAGTTCAACGACTTCGAACAGTTCGCGGTGAAGTACACCAATGCCGATTTCTTCGGCGGCGACCTGAGCGTTGATGCGTACTGGGCTGAGCAGGCCATGCGTTACGTGCCGGAAAACGGCGACGACCGCCAGCTGACCAAGCCGGCCCCGACCGATGACGCCCTGCGCATCTGGGACCAGTCGGAAATCAACAGCGAGAAGAAGGGCCTGCGCTTCGGCTACGCCTATGGCGAGCTGTTCAAGGTGGAAGGCCTGCGCCTGCGTGCCGGCCTGGACCTGGTGGAAGACACCGCCGAGCAGCGCCTGGCGTTGACCAACCGCCTGTGGGTGCCGCCGATGAAGTACACCAGCATCGCGCCGTATGCACAGCTGAGCTGGGACATCGGTCCGGTGACGCTGGATGCCGGCATCCGCCGCGAAGACGGCCAGCTGGAAATCGACAGCTACACCACCGTTGCCTTCCGCGACCACACCCCGGTGCAGGGCGGCAAGATGGATTACAAGGCCAACATGCCCAACTTCGGTGCGATCTGGCGCATCACCGACCAGTGGTCGGTGTTCGCTTCGTACTCGGAAGGTTTCGGCATCGCCAACGTCGGCATCCCACTGCGCAACATCCAGGCCAGCAGCCCGTGCAAGGCCGTGTCCTGCATCGCTGACCTGCAGCCGCTGATCACCGAGAACAAGGAAATCGGCTTCAACTGGCGTGGTGCCCAGGGCCAGATCGGTGCATCCGTGTACCGCTCGACCTCGGACTTCGGCTCCACCCTGACCATCGACAAGGCCACCGACGACTTCATACTGACCCGCGCACCGGTCGAGATCGAAGGCTTCGAGTTGAACAGCGCCTGGACCTTCAACGAGCAGTGGAAGGCCAGCTTCCTGTACTCGCGCATCCGCGGCCAGACCCAGTACTACCCGGGTTCGGGCCTGAAGAAGGAAATGGGCATCCTCGACATCTCGCCGGACAAGGTGAATGCCTCGGTGACCTGGACCCCGAACGACGACCTGAGTGCAACGCTGGGTGTCAGCAAGACCTTCAGCCGCGACCTGCGTGAGACCTTCGTCAATCCGGCCAACAACGCGGTCTACAAGAACGAAGAGAACACCTATGGCTACGCGCTGTGGGACCTGAGCGTGAACTACGACATCGGCCGTTATGGCCAGCTGGCACTGGGCGTCGAGAACCTGTTCGACAAGCAGTACGTGCTGACCTGGTCGCAGCTGCCGGGCTGGCAGAACTACTTCTCCGGCCGTGGCCGGATGGTGTCGCTGACCCACACGTTCAAGTTCTGATAGCTGCAGTTTGAAAGCGGCGCCACAGGCAACTGTGGCGCCGTTTTTGTTTGATGTTTGTTGTTTGTGGGAGCGGCGTAAGCCGCGAAGCTGGAGAAGCATCCGCTCCCGCGCATCCTGCAATTGCAGATTTTTCATCGCCGGAACGGTGGCCTGCTTCGCGGCTTACGCCGCTCCCACAAAAGCTGATGTCCAGCGGCAACAAGAAAACCTTTCTTGTTGCACCGCAAGAAAAAACCACAGCTTGTTTCAAGCAACAAAACCTCACGTCTGAAGCTAGCCCCCCCGCCTTCAATGCCCCCTTGTGCACGCCTAGGCTGCTGTTGTCGGGGAGTTGCGTCGGGAGGGATGCAGCAGCCAACAGAAGTATCGGAATGCCGCAGTCCGCGGCAGCAGTTCATGCACGTCTTATCTAAAACAAAAACGAGATAAACAACATGAAGAAGGTACCGGTAGCGTTGGGGGTTCTGGTCCTGGCCGCTGCGATCAGCAGCAGCGTGCAGGCCCAGCAGATGCAGGCAGCAAACGAAGAAGACAGCCGCAGCGCCGACAAGCGCGCGCAGGACAAGAAAGCCACTGAGCTCGACCGGGTCATCGTCACCGGCGTGCGTGCGCCCAAGGCGGTGGACAAGATCCCCGGCGCCATCACCATCATCACCCCGGAAGAGATCAAGCAGTCGCTGATCATCACCGAGGACAACACCGCGGTACTGGCACGCACCATTCCCGGCTATGCCGAATCCTCGCAGGCGATGACCAACTCCGGTGAGTCGCTGCGTGGGCGCATTCCGCTGCGCCTGTTCGACAGCATCCCGCAAGGCTCACCACTGCGCGAAGGCACCCGCAACGGCACCTTCACCGACATGGGCGTGATCGGCCGCATCGAAGTCATCAACGGTCCGTCCGCTGCAGAGGGCATCGGCGCTACCGGTGGCGTGATCAACTACATCTCCAAGGTGCCGGAACAGATCGGCAGCGAGACCACCATCAATGCGCGCTACCAGACCCAGTTCAACGACGACAGCGTCGGCTGGAAGCTGGGCCTGAGCCACGCGATCAAGCAGGACAACTACGACTTCCTGGCCAGCGTCTCGCAGCTGGAGCGCGGCATGGCCTATGACGCCAAAGGCCGCAGCATCGGCATGAATTCCAGCGGTTCGCTGGCCGATTCGCAGTCGCGCAACCTGTACATGAAGGGCGGCTACAACTTCGGCGAGGCCGGCGAGCAGCGCCTGCAGGCCACGTACAGCAACTTCAACATCGGCGGCAACGGCGACTACATCCAGCTGGTCGGCTGCAAGGGTCCGAATGACTGGCCGCCTTGCGACACACCGGTACCCAACACCTCGATCAAGGGCCACATCGACGGCCAGCGCGACGCGCTCAACAAGTTCATCCAGTACAGCCTGCAGTACACCCACAGCGACTTCTACGGCGGCACGCTCGACCTGGTCGGCTTCCAGGCCAAGCAGGGCATGCGCTTCCTGCCGGAGAACGGCGCCGACCGCCAGTTGGTGAAGCCGGCACCGGCCGATGACGCCGACCGCATCTTCGACCAGTCCGAGATCCAATCGCGCAAGAAGGGCCTGCGTACCTCGTGGACACGCCCCAGCATCTTTGGTGTGGACGGATTGGAGCTGCATACCGGCGTGGACTTCGTGCAGGACGTGGCCGAGCAGCGTCTGGTGATGACCGACCGCGTGTGGGTACCGCCAATGGACTACCGCAGCGTCGCCCCGTACGCGCAGCTGTCCTGGGATATCGGCCCGGTCACGGTCAGCGGCGGCTTCCGCCGCGAGAACGGTGAACTCGACATCGACAGCTATACCACCGTCGCCTACCGCAACAATTCCTTCGTCGAAGGTGGCACCCTGGACTACACCGCCAACCTGCCCAATCTGGGTGCGATCTGGCGCGTCACCGATGAGTTCTCGCTGTTCACCGCCTACAGCAAGGGCTTCACCCTGCCTGACATCGGCATCCCACTGCGCAACGTGAATTACCCGGGCCAGACCGTTGCCGGCATCCTCGACCTGCAGGCGATCATCGTCGACAACATCGACATCGGCTTCAACTGGCGTGGTTCGCGCGGTGCGCTGAGTGGCAGCTGGTACCACTCCACCTCGGACTTCGGTGCATCGCTGGAAGTGGACCCGCTGACCAGCGACTTCATCATGACCCGCGCGCCGACCGACATCAAAGGCATCGAGCTGAGCGGCGAGTTCCGCTTCACCGATACCTTCAAGATCACCGGCCTGTATACCCACCTGCGCGGTTGGACCTCGTTCTGGGGCCCGGACCCGCAAGGTCGCTACGACGCCGGCCCGCTGAAGAAGCCGCTGGGCATCTTCGATGCGACGCCCGACAAGATCAACATGGCACTGGTGTGGAAGGCGCTGCCCAATCTGGATGCCACCCTCGGCGTCAGCATGCTGCGCGACCGTCACCTGACCAGCTCTGCGGTGCGTCCGTATGACGGTGAAGAGTACGACTACGACGAAAAGATCAACGGCTACGCGCTGTGGGATCTGGGCGTGAACTATGATTCGGGGCGCTTCGGTACGTTCTCGCTGGGCGTGGACAACCTGTTCAACAAGTACTACATCCTCAGCGGCTCGCAGGGCGATGGCTGGCAGAACTACTGGGCCGGTCGCGGCCGCGTGGTGTCGCTGAGCTATTCGTATACGTTCCGCTGATGAACGCAGGAGTGCCCGCCATGCATCAACCAATCGCAACACCGCGCAGCCATCGCTGGCTGCGCCGTGGCGCCGCACTCCTGCTGTGTCTGTGCGCACCGCTGCTGCACGCTGATGAGCGCTGGCAGCGGCTGGATGGTTTCCTGCAGGCCAGCACCGCACCGGGCCAGTTCCCGGGCGCGGTGGCGCTGGTCGAGCACGATGGCCGCATCGTGTTCCAGCAGCACTACGGCCACGCCGACAGCGCTGGCCACCGGCCACTGCAGGCCGACAGCATCTTCCGCATCTATTCGATGACCAAGCCGGTGACCTCGGTCGCCGTGCTGATGCTGCTGGAGGAAGGCAAGCTGTCGCTGGACGATCCGCTGGCGCGTTATCTGCCCGAGTTCGCCGACCGCACCGTGGTGACCGGTGGCGACCTGCAACATCCGCAGACCGAAGATGCACCGCGCGCGATCACCCTGCGCCATCTGCTCACCCATACCAGCGGCTTCGCGGCGGCGTCGGATACGCACCGGGTGGCGACCAAGCTGCTGACCGCTGCCGATGTCGACAGCGCGACCTCGCTACAGGACGTTGCACGCCGCCTGTCCACACTGCCGCTGGCCGATGCCCCCGGTACCCACTTCCATTACGAAGGCAGCAATACTGAGTTGCTGGCGCGCGTGGTCGAAGTGGTCAGCGGGCAACCGTTCGCGCAGTTCCTGCAACAACGCATCTTCAGCCCGCTGGCGATGCACGACACCGGTTTTGAAGTACCGCTCGCACAGCGTGGCCGCGTGGTCGAGCTGCCAACCAGCAACGACGATGGCAGCCTGCGCGTGGCCGACACGCTCAGCGCGCGCAATCCGGGCGTGCGTTTGAAGGGCTACGACAGCGGTGCCGGCGGCCTGTATTCCACCGCTGCCGACTACCTGAAGTTCGCCCACATGCTGCTCGATGATGGCCGCAGCGGGAAGCAGCAGCTGCTCTCGCGCAAGACCATCGAGCTGATGATGAGCGACCAGCTCGGTGGCTTCGAGCCGGCCATCAGCAGCTATGGCGCGGGCGAAGGCTTCGGCCTTGGCGGCTATGTCATCACCAACCCGGCGTACCGCGGCAAGCTCGGCAGCGTCGGCCAGTTCGGCTGGTCCGGTGCGGCGTCCACGTACTTCACCATCGACCGCAAGGAGAAGCTGGTGGCGATCCTGCTGATGCAATACCTGCCCAGCGGTGACAAGGCGCTTGCTTCACCGTCCACCCGTTTCTACAACCTCGTTTACCAGGCCATTCCATGAGTTCCACCGTTCTTGTCGCCGGCTCGGCCAATCTTGATTTCGTGGTGCGTGCGGCGCACGTGCCGGCACCGGGCGAAACCGTGCTCGGCCGCGAATTCCGTACCTTTCCCGGCGGCAAGGGTGCAAACCAGGCCGTGGCCTGCGCGCGTGCCGGTGGCGCTGCCACGCAGATGCTGCTTGCCCTGGGTGCCGATGACTTCGCCAAGCCGATCGAAGCCTCGTTGAACGAAGCTGGCGTGCTGCTGCATGCCGTGCGCGATGCGCAGCTGCCGACAGGCACCGCCTTCATCTGCCTGTCCGATGATGCCGAGAACGCGATCACCGTCGCCCCCGGCGCCAACATGGCCTTGCTGCCCGAACACCTGCCAGCGCTGGATGGCGTGCAATGGCTGCTGCTGCAGCTGGAATCGCCACTGGCCTCGGTACAGGCCTATGCCACCGCCGCCCGTGCTGCCGGGGTGAAAGTCGCCTTGAACGCAGCACCCGCGCAGGTATTGCCGGCCGAACTGCTGGCACAGCTGGACATGCTGATCGTCAACGAAGGTGAGTTGGCCGTGGTTGCCGGCAACCCGCCGGACCTGGCCACCGGCCTGGCACGGCTCGACGTACCCTGCGTGATCGTCACCCTCGGTGCGCGCGGCAGCCTGGCCCGCATCGACGGCGAGATACTGCTGCAGCCGGCGTTCTCGATCTCACCACTCGATACCACCGCTGCCGGCGACACCTTCTGCGGCACCTTGGTCGCCCTGCTCGCCCGCGATGAACCGCTGCAGCAGGCCCTGCTTGCCGCCAGCGCCGCCTCGGCACTGGCCTGCACGCGCCTGGGTGCACAATCCAGTATTCCCGAACACGCCGAAGTACAGGCATTACTGGCCGACGCCAGCCGCCTGCCCGGCACCGACGCCCATGCCGCACTCGCGGCTTGGTGCGCGCTGTAACCGTTACGCCTCCCCCCGTTTTTGTTGGATGACTGCCATGACCTCCCCCTACCCCGCCCCCGATTACGACACCGATTCCCCCGATCACGGGCGTGAGGCGATCCACACCGAGTACAAGTTCTCGCACGTCACCACCGGCCGCTACCTGCCGACGCCGGGCAAGGCCCCAGCGTGGCCGTTCGCCGACATCGGCAGCTGGATGATCGATGCCAATGCCAGCGCCGCCGACTGGTTGACCGAGCTGAAGGACTGGCGCCAGGAACATCTGGTGCGCATCGGCTATACCGACGTGAACTACCGTCGCCCGGAACTGCAGTGGGCGCAGCGCAACTTCGTGCACGCGCAGATGATGGTCGAGGACCGCTATTTCTTCGACGTGGAAACCGCGCAGTACACCGTCGACAAGTACCTGGACGATCTGATCGAACGCTTCGGCGGGCTGGACTCGGTGCTGATCTGGTACATCTACCCGAACATCGGCATCGACGACCGCAACCAGTTCGATCTGGCGCACACCCTGCCGGGCGGTCTGGAAGGTTTGACTGCCGCGGTGAAGGCATTCCAGAAGCGCGGCGTGCGCGTGTTCCTGCCGGCCAAGCCGTGGGACCACGGCACCCGTGACCCGGGCGTCACCCATTGGGATGGCCTGGCCGAGATCATCAAGGCCACCGGCGCCGACGGCATCAACGGCGACACCTTCAACGGCGTGCCGCGCGCGTTCTTCGACGTCTGCGATGCCAACGGCAACCCGGTGGTGGTGCAGCCCGAATCGACCATCAGCTCGGAAGAGCAGCTGATCTGGAACGTGCAGAGCTGGGGCAAGAAGGCCCCCGATGGCCCGGTGCCGCCGGTATCCAAGTGGAAGTGGCTGGAGCCGCGCCACATGGTCAACTACGAAAACCGCTGGGGCCGCAACCGCAACCACGATCTGCAGTACTGCTTCTTCAACGGCATCGGCTACAACGCCTGGGAGAACATCTGGGGCATCTGGAACCAGTTCACCGCGCGTGATGGTGAAACCCTGCGCCGCATCGCGGCCATCTATCGCCAGTTCCCGGCACTGATCGTGGCGATGGATTGGGAGCCCTACCAGGTCTGCTACCAGGGCGGCATCTTCGCCAGCAAGTTCCCGGTCGAAGGCCTGAGCCTGCACACCTTGATCAACCGCAACGAGTACGCGGTCAACGGTGAGCAGATCGGTCTGCCGCATGTGGACGGCACCCGTTACTACGATGTCTGGCACGGCGTTGAGCTGTCGCCGGCCGTGCGTGATGGCGTGGCCATCATCGAACTGCCGATGGAAGCGCGTGGCTTTGCTGCGGTGCTGAGCGTGCAGCCGGGCACTACGGTCGACGGTCTGGACGCATTCCTGGCCGAAGCCGCAAAGCGCGCCGAGCAGCCGCTGAACAGTTTCTCCGGCGCATGGAAGGCAATCCCGCAGCAGTTGCGCGAGATTCCCGCCACCACCTCGCAGGCTGCCGCGCCGCAGGGCATGGTCACCATTCCGGCTGGCGAGTTTGTGTTTGCCGTTGGCGGTGTCGAGATCGAAGGCTTCAACTGGGCTGGCCAGGACGTGCAGTTCCCGTGGGAAGACTGCCCGCGTCGCCATCACCGCAAGCTGATGCAGATGGACGCGTTCCATATCGATCGCCATCCGGTCACCAATGCGCAGTTCAAGGCCTTCATCGATGCCACCGGCTATCACCCGGCCGATGACATCAACTTCCTCGCCCATTGGGTGGATGGTGCACCGCGTGCCGGCTGGGACAACAAGCCGGTGATCTGGGTGTCGCTGGAAGACGCGCGCGCCTACGCTGCGTGGGCCGGCAAGCGTCTGCCGCACGAATGGGAGTGGCAGTACGCCGCGCAGGGCAACGATGGTCGTACCTACCCATGGGGCAATGACTGGGACCAGAGCCGCGTGCCGCAGGTCAACCGTGGCCGCCGCCTGCTGGCTCCGGCCGATGTCGATGCGCATCCGCAGGGCGCCAGCCCGTTCGGCGTCGAGGATCTGGTCGGCAACGTGTGGCAGTGGACCGATGAGTTCAGCGACGATCACACCCGTGCGGCGATCCTGCGCGGTGGCTCCAGCTACCAGCCGCAGACCTCGCATTGGTACTTCCCGCAGGCTTACCGCCTGGACCAGCACGGCAAGTACCTGCTGATGGCACCGGCCAAGGACCGCAGCGGCATGCTCGGCTTCCGTTGCGTGGTGGACGCGGCATGACCGCAGCCATCACCATCGGCCAGCAGCTGGTCACACCGGCAGCGGTAAAGCTCGACGGTGTGTTCGGGCAGATGCTGGCGGCCAACCGCGGCGGCCGCCTCAGCCACTTCATCGTCGATGAAGCGAGCCCGTCGATCAGCATCTTCGGCCAGGCGCACAAACAGCAGAACCAGGAAGGCGACTGGTACGGCGAGCACGCCGGCAAGTGGCTGTCGGCGACCGCGCGTGCGGTCGCACAGGGCAGCCAACCCGAGCTGGAAGCCAACCTGCGCCGCGTCGCCGATTGGCTGATCAGCCAGCAGGACGATGACGGCTATCTCGGCAACTACGCCGCCGACCGCCGTTTCACCGTGCCGCAGCCGCCCAAGCCGGAGAGCTGGAACGGCGAGCCGGCACTGCGCACCTGGGACATCTGGACCCACAGCTACCTGATCCTCGGCTTCCTCGAAACCTGGCGTGCACTGGGCGATGACAGCTACCTGCAGGCCGCGCGGCGCATCGCCGACCTGTGCTGGCAGGCACTGGAGTCGGGCATCGACATCACCACGCTGGGCAACCATCACGGCATGTCGGCGACGGTGCTGCTGGATCCGGCCGCCGACCTGTACCTGGTCACCGGTGAGCCGCGATATCTCGCTTTGGCAGAGAAGATCCTGCAGCAGGCCAATGCCAATCCGCGCCTGGCCCTGCTCGACAAGGGCATCGCCAACGAAGACGCCGCCTTCATCGCCACCGGCAAGGCCTACCAGCTGTCGTGGAATCTTGTTGGTCTGGCCAAGCTGTACAAAGCCACCGGCAAGGCCGATTACAAGCTGGCCATCGACAACCTGTGGAACAACATCCGCGAGCAGCACCTGACCCTGGGCGGCGGCCCCTGGGGCGGCGTGGCGCATCGCTCGCGCGAAGTGTTCAACGCACCACGCACGTTCTTCCCGCAGGCCTATGTGGAAACCTGCTCGGTGCTGGCATGGATGCAGCTCAACCGCGAGCTGCTGGCCATCAGCGGCCACGCCCGCTACGCCGATGAGCTGGAACGCACCGCCTACAACGACCTGCTGGCGGCGATGGCACCGAACGGTGAGGACTGGTGTTACTACACCTTCCCCAACGGCAAGCGCGTGCACACGACGTACTGGCGCTGCTGCAAGTCGTCCGGCGCGATGGCGGTGGAAGAGCTGCCGCAGATTGCCTATGGCGTCGCTGCCGACGGCGGCCTGCGGGTGAACCTGTACGGTGCCGGCGAAGCCACGCTCCATCATGCAGACGCTGGCAAGGTGGTGCTGCAGCAGCAGACCCGCTATCCATTCAATGGCGATATCAGCCTGCGGGTGATGCCTGAACAGAGCGCCAGCTTCAGCATCGGCCTGCGCATCCCGGCCTGGGCTGAAGGCGCACGCATCCAGATCAACGGCGTCAACGTGCCGGTGCAGGTTGCTGCGGACGGTTACGTGCAGCTGCAGCGGCAATGGCAGGCCGGCGATCTGGTCAGCGTGCAGCTGCCGATGCAGCCGCAGCTGCACCGCGCCGCCAACATCAACGTGCAGGAATCGCGTGCACCGGACGGCTCGCCGGTGGCGCAGGAAGTGCTGCGCTGGGAATACGTTGGCCTGAGCTACGGCCCGCTGGTCTATGCGACCACGCTGATCGATGGCTTCAAGACCGACGAAACCGTGAAGCTGCCTGAAGGTGATCCTGCACGCTGGCTGCAGGTTGGCCAGGATGAGGGTGAAGGCGCGACGGTGACGATGCAGCTGCAAAGCCGCGCGCCGCTGGTGTTCGAGCCTTACTACCGCTGTGGTGGCCGCGAACACGACGTCTGGCGCCTGAGCTGGTTGTCGTTGGCCCCGCAATAAGCCTGTCACCGCTGTTTGTCACCCGAGAAGGTGCAGGCAGCGGTGGTTTTGAAGGCGATGACACCGCGATACCTGCTTTTTGTCCTCGCTGAAAATACCCGCACGATATGTTTCTTCCCATCCACCGGGAGGAAACTGCAATCAAGGATTCGAGTGCAGCCCATGTCAGCAAGCAACAACCCATCTCCGTTCGACATCGCCCAGCGCGATGGTGCCCGTGGCCCGCTCAGCGGCGTGCGCGTGCTGGACCTGAGCGCCTATATCGCCGGGCCGTACGGTTGCACCCTGCTGGCCGACCAAGGCGCTGAAGTCATCAAAGTGGAACCGCCGGTTGGCGACAACCTGCGCAAGTACCCGTCCACGCTTGAAGCCGAGAGCCGCGCCTTTCTTGGTGTGAACCGCTCCAAGCGCGGCGTGGTGCTGGACCTGAAGGAAGCCGACCAGCGCGCGGTGCTGATGCGCCTGGTGCGCGAGGCCGACGTGCTGGTGCACAACTTCCGCCCCAGCGTGCCGGCCCGCCTGGGCATCGATTTCGACAGCCTGAACAAGATCAATCCGCGCCTGGTGTATTGCGCGGTCACCGGTTACGGCGAGGACGGTCCGCTCAAGGACAAGGCCGGCTACGACCAGGTGCTGCAGACCATGACCGGCATGTGCGCGATGCAGGGCAAGCCCGGCGGTGCGCCGGAAATCCTGTACGGCTCGGTGGTCGACTACTACGCCGCCGCGCTGGTTGCGGCAGGTGTGTCCTCGGCATTGTTCGAACGTGAACGCAGTGGCGAAGGCCAGTACGTGGGCGTGTCGCTGCTGCGCAGCGCGCTGACCATGCAATCGGCACGGATGATCTGGGCCGAAGGCGAGCCGGAAGGCGTGGGCCGCGACATGCGTTCGGGCGGTGTCACCGGCATCCACCCGACCGCGCAGGGCCATCTCTACATCTCGGCCAATACGCCGCGCTTCTGGCAGGCGTTGTGCGACAAGATCGGCCTGCCGGCAATGGGCAGCGATCCGCGCTACGACACCGTGCGCAAGCGCGCCGAGCATTCCGACGAACTGCTGGCCAAGCTGCATGCAGCACTGGCCGCACGCAGTGCGCTGGAATGGGAAGCGCTGTTCGGCGAAGAAGTGCCGTGCGCGGCCGCGCGCAAGGTCGAGGACATGTTCGAGCACCCGCAGGTGCTGGCCGAAGAAATGATCACCACGCTGCAGCACCCTTTGCTGGGCAGCTACCGCGGCATCACCCGCCCCATCGTGTTTGGTCGCACCCCCGGCCCGCAGCCATTCGCCGCGCCGACCTTCGACCAGGACACCGCCGTTGTCATCGCCGCCGCCGATACTGGCGTCACCACCGCCTGATCCGGAGCACATCATGAGCACTGCATCCAAGCTCGCGCAGCTGCGCGAACTGTCCGTCGTTGTCGCCGATACCGGCGATTACGACGCCATCAAGCGCCTGCGTCCGGTCGACTGCACCACCAACCCGACCCTGGTGAAAAAAGCCCTCGACCTGCCGGTCTACGCCGGCCTGATCGAACGCGAGCTGCAGTGGGGCCGGGCTCAAAGCGGTGACAAGCAGGCCATCGCCAATGCCGTGGTCGATCGTTTGACCGTCGGCGTCGGCACCATGCTGGCCGAGCTGGTGCCGGGCCGCGTTTCCACCGAAGTGGATGCCGACCAAGCGCACAACACCGAGGCCACGATTGCCAAGGCGCGCGAGTTCATCGCCATGTACGAAGCGGCCGGCGTGCCGCGCGGCAAGGTGCTGATCAAGATCGCCGCCACCTGGGCCGGCGTGCAGGCCGCGCGCGTGCTGCAGGCCGAAGGCATCGACTGCAACCTGACCCTGATCTTCAACCCTACCCAGGCCCTGGCCTGCTCGGAAGCTGGCTCGTTCCTGATCTCGCCGTTCGTCGGCCGCATCCTGGATTGGTACGTGGCCAACGGCCAGACCCCGGCCAGCATCGACCAAGACCCGGGCGTGGTGTTCGTGCGCGGCGTGTTTGCCGAGTTCAAGCGTCGCGGTTCCAGCACCGTTGTCATGGGTGCCTCGTTCCGTTCGACCGCGCAGATTGAAGCGCTGGCCGGCTGTGATCGCCTGACGATCTCGCCGGATCTGCTGGAGAAGCTGGACGCTGATTTCGGCGAGCTGCCGCGCAAGCTGATTGCTGGTGCTGCTGAAGCGGTGGACGTCGCTGCGATTGATGAAGCGAAGTTTGATGCGGATATGGCGGCTGATCCGATGGCTACGGAGAAGCTGGCTACTGGTATTGAAGCGTTTGCGAAGGACCTGCAGACCTTGCGTCAGCGGATTGCGGATGAGCTTGGGAACTGACAGTTCAAGCAAAACCTGACTACTCCCTTCTCCCGCCTGCGGGGTTAAGAACAGGCGCTTACGAGCCAAAGGCTCGTGACTGTTCGTACGCCCCGCGTGCTACGCGGGGCCGGGGCGCGGAGCGAGGTGCCCCGAAGGGGCGGATGAGGGGAGCTTCTAAAGCTCTAAAAGCTTTTGCTCCACGTGCTCTAAAAGCGCCCTCACCCCAACCCCTCTCCCGCACGCGGGAGAGGGGCTTTCAGATCGCATGCTTTTTGCAGCCTTCAAAAGTTTTTCGACACCCGGCTCCCTCTCCCTCGTGCCGGGGTCACCGCAGCCGGCCCCCTGTGCCTGGTTGCGGCTTTTCTAGCTCAGCGCGAAATCATCTCGATGAAACGCGCGACCCGTGTATAAGGCGGCCGCAACAGATCACTGCCGGCCCGGCGGGTCTGCCACAGCACCGGCAAACGCTTGCTCATCGCATCGAAGCCGGCCTTGCCGTGATAAGCGCCCATGCCGCTTGCACCAACACCGCCAAACGGCAGGCCGTTGATCGCGAAGTGCAGCAAGGTGTCGTTGACGGTGACGCCGCCGGCAATGGTCTGGCCAACGATCTTCTCCACCGTCGCCTTGTCATGACTGAAGGGATACAAGGCCAGCGGTCGCTCGCGGCCATTGATGGTGGCGATGGCCTCGTCCAGTGAGCGATAGCTGCGGATCGGCAGGATCGGTCCGAAGATCTCGTCCTGCATCACCGTTGCATCATCGCCCGGCTGCAGGATCAAGGTCGGTGGGAACAGGCGCTCACGCTGCGAACGCTCGGCATCGATGTCCGCCAGCGGCAACACCTGCAGGCCTCGCGCTCGCGCGTCATCCACATAGCCCTGCAGGCGTTGGTACTGGCCTTCGTTGATGATGCGGCTGTAATCGCTGGCATCAGCGAAGTCGCCGTAACGCAGCTGCACCTGCGCACGCAGCGCGGCGACCAGCGCATCCACCCGCGCTTCGTCGATCAACACATAATCCGGCGCGATGCAGGTCTGGCCGGCATTGAACCACTTGCCGGTCGCCAAGCGTGCGGCCGCACCCTCGACCGGATAGTCCGCTGCCACCAAGGCCGGTGACTTGCCACCCAGCTCCAGGGTCAGCGGGGTCAGATGCTGTGCCGCGGCCGCCATCACCTTGCGGCCAATCGCGGTGGAGCCGGTAAACACCAGATGGTCGAACGGCAGGCCCGAGAACGCCGAAGCCACGCTGGCATCGCCCTGCACAACCGCTACCCGATCAGGAGGGAACACCTCGGTCAACAGCGACTGCAGGAAGGCGGAACTGTTCGGCGTGTGCTCGGACGGCTTGAGCATCACATGGTTGCCAGCCGCAATCGCGGTTGCCAGCGGAACCAGCGCCAGATTGACCGGGTAGTTCCACGGCGAGATCACCCCGACCACACCCACCGGCACCGGTCGCACCTGTGCCCGTGCCGGCCAGAAGCGCCAACCCACACCAATCCGCTCCGGCTTCATCCAGCCACGCAGGTGCGAGAGCAGATGGTCTATCTCACCAGTGACGGTCATGCCATCGGCGATCACCGATTCGTGTTTGGAGCGATGGCCGAAATCAGCGGCGATCGCCTCGGTCATCTCTGGAATGCGCGCTTTGAATGCGGCACGCAGGCGGCGCAGGTCGTCGCGGCGCTGCGCGTACTCCGGCTTGTGCTGCTGCCAGGCTGCACGCAGCTGCGTCAGGTGCTGCTGCAGCGTGTTTGAACCATCGGTCTGCGGATCCATGGTGCCTCCCCAAGATCAGCGGCCACTGTAAACCTGTGTGCGTTGAGGAGTGAAGGCTTGTGTGCGGGGCGGGCGTGATGTGCTGCGCAAAGTCGCGAGCGAAGGCGGTGGAGCTACCCCTCCCCAACCCTCCCCTGCGCGTTGCACAAGGGAGGGAGCAGAACGCGTGACCTGTCAGCCCCCCGTGCACGCCGTTTTTGCCCCTCCCTTGCGCAACGCGCAGGGGAGGGTTGGGGAGGGGTGCTCTTCGCGCGTAGTTGGTCGGCGTGCATCCTCCAGAATCCCCCCTGCGCTTGCCTGCCCCGCGTAGTGGGTGCTAGAAGAGACCATGCAGGTTCGGCCGGTCACAGCGCCGCAGAAGAGCGCTGCGATCCACCACGAGGGCATGCCGCACCATGCTGGGACGCGAACACGACATCGCAGTGAACCCCGACGCCTGCCCGGTGCAGGCCAAGCAGGGCCTGCTGCAGGCACTGGATCTGCATGCGTTGTGGCGCGCCTGCGTGGACCTGATCAATCAACACCTGCCCTGCCACTCGTGCACCTTGATGTACGACATCAACAGCACCTATCAGCCACAGCGCAGCCTGCATTTCCTCGGTGCCAGTGCGACCGGCGACGCACGTCCGTTGCGCAGCCTGGATGTTGCCCTTCCATATCTGCAGCGCAATCCGCACATCGACTGGTACACGCTGTCGCAGATCGCCTCGACCGACGCGCAGGCGCGGTTGCGGCTACGCGCGCAGAATCCTGCACCTGGATGGAACGAGTTCATCCACATGGCGTTCTGGCGCGAGGAAGGACTGGACGCGGTGCTGAGCATCCGCATGCAGGCCGGACAGGAGCAGATCACCGATGCTCATCAGCAGTTCCTTGCAGAGCTGCATCAGCTGATGGCAGCTGGCCTGCAGCGCTTGCGTTCACTGCGGCATGAACGGCGCAGCATTTACCAAGCCCTGCTTGATCGGCAGAGCCAGGCCGACATCATCCTCGACCATGAGCTGCAACTGATCAGTCTGTCGCCAGCAGCGCAGCTGTTGTGTGCGGGCTGGCTGGATGACAGCGGCAGACGTGTTCAATTTCCCGACGCCACGGCGACGGCGTTGCGAAGTTGGCTGCGCCAAGCAAACCAATTCGGCGATGGTGATCTTCCACATGACGCAATGGAACTACCCGGTACCCAGCTGCAGATAGGCCTGCAGGGTCGTTTGCAGGCAGATGGCCTGTACCCGATGTATCTGCTGCGACTGACGCCGCTGAAGCCAACGGCTGCGGCTATGCCCGTGATCACCCGGCCGATGTGGTCCAGGCTCTCGCCCACAGAGACCCGCGTCGCCGAACTGGTCCTGGATGGCATGCGCAATGAGGAGATCGCCAATCATCTGCGGCGCTCGCGCAAAACCATCGAAAGCCAGATCAGCGCGATCTACCGCAAGCTCGACGTTGGCCATCGCGCGCAGTTGGTGCGCCTGCTCAGCGTCACCGGCTGAGCAGGCAAATTCCATCAGGGCACAAACAGGAAGTAGTCGTGCGCGGCGCGGGCCAGTTGCGCAATTGCCGCATCACGCTCCTCGCTGCTGGCGCGCGACTGCACGAACACGGTGACGATGGCATGGCCACGTCCATCCGGCAGGGTGATCACGCCAACATCGTTGATCACATCGCCCACCGTACCGGTCTTGTGCGCCACCGGGGTTTCCCTTGGCAACATGCCGCGCAGGCGTGCGGCGCCGGTGCGGGTGTCGAGCATGATGTCCTGCAGCAGTTTGGTCGAGCCTGGCTGCAGCACCTCGCCACGCCACACTTTCTGCAACAGGGTTGCCATCGCACGGGCGTTGCTGGTATCGCGCGGGTCTTCGTTCCAGGCATTGGTGTGGCCTCGACGCAGCTCCTCGCTGCGCTCGCTACGCGACAGCTCGGCATAGGCGGCCGGGCCCAGCGGCTTCGCCTGCGAGACGGCATTGCCGCGGTAGTTGGCCAGCAGCTCCCAGATATAGCGATCCACCCGCATGCCACTGATGCCCAGTGCCTGCATGCGCGCGTTCACCGCCGCGGTACCACCACCAAGACGGATCAGGATGTCGGTGGCGTTGTTGTCGCTGACCGTGATCATCATGTGCAGCAGGTCGCGTACGGTGATGGCCGAGCCGGCGCTCAGGTGCAGGTCCATCGGCCCGCCCATTTCCGGATAGACATCATCTTCGTCCAGCGTCACCTGCTGCTGCAGCGTGAGCTTGCCCTCGTCGACCAGCTTGAGAATGTGCACGGCTACCGGCACTTTCATCGTGCTGGCCATCGGGAAGGCACGATCCGCATCGAGGTAGACGCTGCGGCCGCTTTCCAGATGGACAATGGCCGCGCCGAGCTGACCGGGCAGCTGTGCGGCAAGTCGTTGTGCTTCGACCTGCAGGCCCTGGCTGGGTGCGGGCTTGGTGGCGGCCATGGCCGGCAGCAGCATGCACGCCAACAGCGGTGCCACGAACAGCGCACGCAGGCGTGGACGCGATGGGGAGCGACGAAGATGGTGCTGGTACATGTTCAAATCCTCTGCAAAAGAAGCACCCGAAGCGTTACGGCGACGGCCACTGTTCCTGTTGATCCGCATGATGCTTCATTCCGCAATTCCTGGACCAAGCGCAATCAGCGTTCCAACCGTAGCCCGGGTAAGCGCAGCGCACCCGGGGACAAGGTTCTACGGTGGCTTCAGGCTGCCCATGAACAGCCCCGGGTGCGCTGCGCTTACCCGGGCTACGGTTGTGCCGAACCTTCCTGTCTATCGGTTCATTCCTAGAAACGCATGCGCGCGCCAAGCGTGAAGTAACGGCCCACCACATCGTAGTAAGGCGAGCCGACCGCACCCAAGGGAGACTTCTTGTCAAACAGGTTGCTGATGTCGGCGTAGACCTCGATCTCGTTGTCGCCCGCCAGCGCGAAACGCGCCTTGCCACCCAGGTCCCAGTACACATAGGACGGGATGTTGCCGTTGGTCAGCACCAGCTGGTTGTTGTAGACACCGCTGGAAATGTAACGCGCACGCGCCTGCGCGCCGTAGCGGTCACCGCGCCAGCCGACAGTCGCGTTTGCCCGCCAGCGCGGCACACCGGAGCCACCGGTCAGCCCCTGCGAGGTCACGTACTCGAAGGTGTTCTTGCCGTCGTAGGTGGTGAGGTTGTCGGTCCAGGTCGCCAGCACGCGGGTGTGGAAATTGCCCGACATCGCCGGGAACAACTTCGCCGCTGGCAGGTTGTAGAGCAGGTCGAGATCCACACCGTTGGTGCGGTACTCGGCCAGGTTGACGTAGTTGGAGTTGATCCGCTCGATCTCACCATTTCCATCACGCTGGATGCGCCCACACATGGCCTGGTTGCCGGCGATGCAGCGCAACACGGTTTCCTGTGCCGACACCTGGGTGATCACATCCTTGATCTCGATGTCGAAGTAATCCACCGACATGATCAGTCCCGGCAGGCTGGCCGGCGCCCAGGTGAAGCCAGCGGTGAGCGTGTCGGCCTTCTCCGGGTCCAACAGCGGATTGCCGCCGCCAATCACCAGCGCGCTGATCGAGGTACCGGTCAGTGGATCGCTGATGGTCGACCAGCCGGTTGTGCTGGTGGTGTACATCTCCGACAGATTGGCCGAGCGGATATCGCGCGAGCGGGTGAAGCGGCCACGGAAGCCATCGAAGAATTCATTGGTCATGCCGTATTTCCACGACCAGATCGCACCTGAGCTGTTGTAGTCGCTGAAGCGCGCCGCCGCATTGACCTGCAGGTCGCGCAGCACCGGCACGTCACGCAGCAGCGGTGCAGCGACTTCGGCGAAGGCCTCACGGACCTGGAAGCTGCCGGACATCGGCGAGGAACTCCAGGTACTGAATGACTTGGTCAGATCCTGTGCGCCCACTTTCTGATCGATCTGCTCCTTGCGCGCTTCAAGGCCAACCGCCACCGAGACTTCGCCAGCCGGCAGCGAGAACGGTTCGCCACGCAGGTCCAGCCCCGCCGCATCGAGCTTGGTATTGGTCATGCGCTTGGGGGTGCCGGTGACGTAGGCCGCCGCTTCCGCCGATGGCGCGCCATGGCCGATCAGGTTGATCGGCACGCAGCCAGAGTTCGGATTGGTCAGGGTCACCCGGCATACCGGCTTGCCGCTGACCGGATCAATCACCGCATCCACCGCGTCGCGGTAATTGCTGGTCAACAGGAAGCCGGGCGCGGCCAGATCGGACTGGTTGTCGCCGTGGCTGTAATAGCCGCTCCAGCGCCAGTTGTCGCCGACCACGCCATCCAGCGCCGCGGTGAACTGGGTGGTGCGGCGGTCGTAGTCGATATCGGGAAAGGCAAAATCGCTGTTGAAGCGACCAAGCCCAAAGCTGGTTTCGCCTGCGGCCAGCAAGGCATCGCGCACGGCAGTGGGCAGGAAGGCGTTGTCGACGCCGATCTTCAGGCCAGTGCCACGGTTGTGGTCGCCGAACCACGGGAAGCGGTTCCAGCTGCGCGAGTGGCGCACGTCCATGGTCAGGCTGGTGTTGTCGGTGAGGTTCCACGACAACCTGCCCAGCACGTTGTAGCGGCGCTGTGGCGTCATCAGTGAGCTGATGTCGTCATTGCTCGGGCTCTCGCCGCCCTGGATCAGCGACGCGCCGGTGTAACCCGGGAACGCGCGCAGGCTGCCATCCGGATTGAAGGCCTGCCCGGCCAACACACCGGTGGTGATCAAGCCGCCGATCGCGGCATTACCGTAACCCACGTTGTCTTTCATCGTGAACGTGCCGTCGCCATTGGACAGCTGCGCGGTGCGGCCCAGCCACGGCCGCGATGATTTGGGCAGAATGCCGTCGTTGTTCAAGGCCTCGCCGCCGATGACGATGTGGCCGCGGCCCTGTGCGATCTCAAAACCGGTAGCGGCCGATACGTACTGCTTCTGGTTGTCCGAGCGCGAGGACACGCCGCCCTGCACATCGATCTTTGTGCCGACCAGCTGGCTGTCCAGCTGCACGTTGACCACGCCTGCAACCGCGCCCGAGCCCCAGGCGGCAGACGCGCCGCCGGTGACCACATCCACGCCGCTGATCAGGATCGAGGGGATGCTGGCCAGGTCGTTGTCGCTGGAGAAGCGCCGTCCGTCCAGCAGCACCAGGGTGCGGCTGACGCCGAGCCCGCGCAGGTCAACCGGCGCCCGGGCCGCATCCACGCCGGTGGTGTGGGTCTGCGGCGACACCGTGCCGCGGAACTGCGGCAAGTCGTTGAGCGCGGCAGCGATATTGGTGTGGGTGGAGAGCTGCAGGTCCTCCGGCGTCACCTTGACCGTCGGCGTTGGTGCGTTGAAGCCCGGCCGGTCGATGCGCGAACCGGATGCGGTGACGTTGACGCTGCCGATATCCACCACCTTGTCGGTGGCTTGCTCAGGCTTGGCATCGGTCGATTGGGCAAAGGCGCTGGGCAGGCTGCCGGCGATGATCAGGGCGATGCCCGTGGACAACGTGGTTCTGGCGATACGGCACGGCATACGGTTCCTCGCAGAAGGCTGTAAGTGGAACTGCTGACCTGACAATGCGGACCCTTCCCTCACCCGCATCTTAGGAAGCCACCTTCCTGCCCCGCATCAGGGAAAACCCCGATACCAACCGCTCATACGACAACGGCCAGCACAAGGCTGGCCGTTGTTTCAAACGTTACCAATGCTTAGTGCGACGAAGCCTTGCTCGCACCAATGCCGGTCTCGGCACGCACTTCCTGTGCCGGGTAGGCGGCACGCTCGGCCTGTGCGTTCTTGCTCTTGTCGGTGATCGAGAAGAACCAGATGCTGACGAAGGCAATCGTCATCGAGAACAGCGCCGGGCTGGTGTACGGGAACGGCGCACTGCCGGCCGCATTGCCCAGCGTGTCCACCCATACCGACGGCGACAGCAGGGTCAGGATCAGCGACGAGGCCAGGCCCAACGAGCCACCAATCACCGCACCGCGGGTGGTGCAGTCCTTCCACAGCAGCGACAGGATCAGCACCGGGAAGTTGGCCGATGCGGCGATGGCGAAGGCCAGCGACACCATGAAGGCCACGTTCTGCTTCTCGAACACGATACCCAGCAGCACTGCGATCACGCCCAACGCCAAGGTGGTGACGCGCGAGACACGCAGCTCCGAGCCCGGCTCCGGGTTGCCCTTCTTGAACACCGTGGCATACAGGTCATGCGACACCGCAGACGCACCGGACAGCGTCAGGCCAGCAACCACGGCCAGGATGGTGGCGAAGGCCACGGCCGAGATGAAGCCCATGAACATATTGCCGCCGACGGCCTTGCCGACCAGTACGGCTGCCATGTTCGGGCCGCCCTGGATGGTGCCGGTGACCGGGTCCGCATACTCCGGGTTGGTCAACACCAGTGCGATCGCACCGAAGCCAATGATGAAGATCAGAATGTAGAAGTAGCCGATCCAGGTGGTTGCCCAGAGCACCGACTTGCGTGCCTGCTTTGCATCGGGAACGGTGAAGAAGCGCATCAGGATGTGCGGCAGGCCGGCGGTACCGAACATCAGTGCCATGCCGAACGAGATTGCCGAGATCGGATCCTTGACGAAGCCACCAGGCCCCATTATCGCCAAGCCGGTACTGGCCGCTTCCTCCGCATTTTTACCGCCATTGGCCGCGATCTGGGTCTTGACCCGTACTGCCTCGCTGAACAATGCCTCGAAGCTGAAGTTGAAGTGCCACATCACCATCACGGCCATGAAGGTCACGCCGGACAACAACAGGCAGGCCTTGATGATCTGCACCCAGGTGGTTGCGGTCATGCCGCCGAACAGCACGTAGACCATCATCAACACGCCGACCAATGCCACTGCGATCCAGTAGTCCAGGCCGAACAGCAGCTTGATCAACGCACCGGCGCCGACCATCTGTGCGATCAGGTAGAACAGCACCACCACCAGCGTGCCGGAGGCCGCGAACATGCGGATGGGTTTTGCCTGGAAGCGGTAGCCAGCGACGTCGGCGAAGGTGAAGCGGCCGAGGTTACGCAGGCGCTCCGCCATCAGGAAGGTCAGGATCGGCCAACCGACCAGGAAGCCCAATGCGTAGATCAAACCGTCATAGCCGTTGGTCATCACCGCGGCGGTGATGCCGAGGAACGAGGCCGCCGACATGTAGTCACCAGCGATGGCCAGGCCGTTCTGGAAACCGGTGATGCCACCACCGGCGGTGTAGAAGTCGGACGCCGACTTGGTGCGGCCAGCGGCCCACTTGGTGATGCCAAGCGTGAACACCACGAAGGTCGCGAACATGATGATCGCGGTCCAGTTGGTCGGCTGGCGCACGGTCTGGCCGATGTCGCCACCGGCAGCCATGGCCGCACCGCTGGCGATCAGCAGACCGAGCAGCGCGCCGGTTCGCAGGAAGGAGTGGGTCATTGTGCTTCCTCCACGATCTCTTCGGTCAACTTGTCGAATTCCTTGTTGGCACGGCGCACGTAGAAGCCGGTGATGACGATGGTGAACACCATCAATCCCAAGGCAATCGGAATGCCGACGGTGGTGATCTTGCCGGGGCCGATCGGCGTGGCCAGGAAGGCCTTGTCGAAGGCGATCAGGCCGATATAGCCGTAATACCCAAGCAGCATCAGGATGGTCAGGAACCAACCCAGCTTGTTGCGCGTGCTGCGCAGCCGTTGGTATTTCGGGTTGGAGGCGATCCGCTCTACACGGGGATCGACGGAAGCATTCATCGGAATTCTCCAGGCGTTGGGAATACGAACGCCACGGCATGCGGAGATGCCTTGACGGTCACATGAGTGCTCCCCGTGGGGGTAGGGAGATGGCGCGTACTACTTTTTCAGACGCGGTAGCGGCGCTACTGCAGCGCCGCTACCGGATGGGTCAGAAGCTGTACTTGGTGGTGAACTGCACGCGGCTGATATCGCCCTTCTTGCCGTTCTCGATCTCGCGCACGCCGTACATCAGCTCGGCACCGACATCGACCTTGGGCATCGGCGTGTAGAAGATGTTGCCGCGGATCGACTGCACGCTCTTGGTCACCAGGTCACCGGTGATGGAGGCGTTGTTGTCGTAATCGCTGCGTGCGTAGATCAGGTTGGTGCGCAGCTTCGGGGTGAAGGCATGGCGCCAGCCGACATAGCCGGCAACCACGCCGGTCGGGTCGATCTCGTCGCGGATCGCGTCATAGCCGCTGTCGGCGGTGATGCCCAGGCCGATGTAGCGCGAAATGCCTTCGCCACCGGTCAGCTGGTAATGCAGGGTATCGGCATCGCCCATCAGCCACTTGCCGCCGAGGGTGACGCCACCGCCGACCTTGCTGGCATCGGCACCGGTGGTCTGGTTGTCGAGCTTGAGCTGACGCACCAGGCCGGCGACGCCGAAGGTACCCCAGTCGCCCTTCCAGCCGTAACGCACGGTCAGGTCGGGCATCGAGCCACGGTCGGAGTTGGCAACCGCCGGCACGTTCCACTTGTTAGTGACTGGGTTGTAGGTGCCGGTAAGCGTGGTGGTTTCCGGGTTTTCCAAGGCAACACTCAGGCCGCCATTGGTGTAACGGATCTGCGCCTGGCGCACGAAGATCACGCCATCGGTGGGGCCGACGAAGTCAGCTGCTTCCGGGATGGAGGCGGCGTCCATGAAGTTGGACCAGGTCTGGCCGGCCAACCACTTGTTCCAGTACATATAGGCGTGGCGCAGGGTGACGCCGTAGGTGTTGGTCGCGGTCTGGTTACCCAGCGAGTTGCCGAAGAAATCCATCTCGACCATCGCGCCGGCCTTGTCGCCATTCTCGGCGACATGGTCCACGCCCAGGTTGAAGCGCGAGAACTTGGCGTGAGCGTTGTAGTCCACGTCCGAGGCCTTGCCCGAACCACCGGCGCCATGCACCGGCGTCTGGCCCGGCAGATACAGCGCGCGGCCGGTGGCATCGTCGGCCAGCTGACCGTCACCGGTACGCGTGGCGAGGAAATCGGCCTTGATGAAGCCACCGACCTTGAAGGTGGTGCCCGGCGCGGCACCCGGGGTGATGCTGGTCAGCTGAATTGGCTGCTTGCCTGCCGGCACCGCCGGTGCAGCAGCACCCTCGGCCTGTGCAGTGCGCACCTGCACCACTTCGCTCTGGGTCTGGGCAATCGCACCCTGCTGTTGCTGCTGGGTGGACAACAACAGCTGCACCTGCCGCTCGAGGTCGGCAACGCGTGCTTCCAGCGCCTTCTCTTTTGCGGTCTCGGCGAAGGCCATGCCCGGCGCGACCAGCGCGACGAACAGGGCAGCGGCGAGTGGCCGGCGGGCCGTTTTCAGGATGTTTCGGTTCATTGGGACTGCCTCTCTCCAGGCTGGCGAACGGTCCGCGTCGATTGCACGGTCGCAGCCAGCGTGCGCGGCGATGGCAGCGGCCGGCTATTCGCCATTAGTCGTAAGCAGGCGTCTGTTCGACCATCGTCTAACAAAGGGGGCAGCGCGATGGGGGGTGGATGCGGCACACTTGGGGGGTCCCGGCCCTGTTCCACGACAGGGCTCATTCATTGGTTACAAGTGCAAAGGTGAGGGTTGCCATGACTGATGTATATCCCGTTGATTCCGCGTTCGCCGAGAAGGCACGGATCGACAAGAACACGTACCAACAGCTGTATCGCGAATCGGTCGAAAACCCCGATGCGTTCTGGGCCAAGGCTGCAGAACGCCTGGACTGGTACAAGAAGCCGACCAAGATCAAGAACGTCAGCTACCAGCTCGACGATTTCCGCATCAAGTGGTTCGAGGACGGCGAACTCAATGTCAGCGTCAACTGCCTGGACCGGCAGCTGGCCACGCGCGGTGACAAGACCGCCATCCTGTTCGAGGCCGATGGCCCGGACAGCCCCGCGCAGAAGGTTACCTACCGCGAGCTGCACCAGCGCGTCTGCCGCCTCGGCAATGCGCTGCGCAACCTTGGCATCAAGAAGGGTGATCGCGTCACCATCTACCTGCCGATGATCGTCGACGCCGCGGTGGCGATGCTGGCCTGCGCCCGCGTCGGTGCGATCCATTCGGTGGTGTTTGGTGGCTTCGCCGCCAACTCGATTGCCGACCGCGTCGGCGATTGCGCCAGCAAGCTGATCATCACCGCCGACGAAGGCCTGCGTGGTGGCAAGAAAGTGCCGCTGAAGGCCAACGTCGATGCCGCACTGAAGCTGCCCGGCACCAATACCGTGGAAACCGTGCTGGTCGTGCGCCACACCGGTGGTGCGGTCGACATGCAGGCCCCGCGCGACCGCTGGTTCCACGATGTGGTGGACACCCAGCCGGCCGAGTGCGAACCCGAGCGCATGAACGCCGAAGATCCGCTGTTCATCCTCTACACCTCCGGCTCCACCGGCAAGCCCAAGGGCGTGCTGCACACCACCGGCGGTTACCTGCTGTACGCGGCCTACACCCATGAAGCGGTGTTCGACCTGCGCGAGGACGATATCTACTGGTGCACCGCCGACGTCGGCTGGGTCACCGGCCACAGCTACATCGTCTACGGCCCGCTGGCCAACGGCGCCACCTCGGTGATGTTTGAAGGCGTGCCGAACTACCCGAACACCTCGCGTTTCTGGGAAGTGATCGACAAGCACCAGGTCACCATCTTCTACACCGCGCCCACCGCCATCCGTGCGCTGATGCGCGACGGCGAGGAACCGGTCAAGCGCACCTCGCGCAAGAGCCTGCGCCTGCTCGGCAGCGTCGGTGAGCCGATCAATCCGGAAGCCTGGCGCTGGTATTACGACGTGGTTGGCGATGCACGCTGCCCGATCGTGGATACCTGGTGGCAGACCGAAACCGGCGGCATTCTGATTTCGCCGCTGCCGGGTGCAACCGACCTGAAGCCGGGCTCGGCAACGCTGCCGTTCTTCGGCGTGCAGCCGGCGCTGGTCAGTGCCGACGGTGAGCCGTTGGAAGGCGCCACCGAAGGCAATCTGATCATCCGTGATTCCTGGCCGGGCCAGATGCGCACGGTCTACGGTGACCACCAGCGTTTCATCGACACCTATTTCCGCACCTATCCGGGCAGCTACTTCACCGGTGACGGCTGCCGTCGCGATGAAGACGGCTATTACTGGATCACCGGTCGCGTCGATGACGTGATGAACGTATCCGGTCACCGCATCGGCACGGCCGAGGTGGAAAGCGCACTGGTCTCGCACCCGAAGGTGGCCGAAGCGGCCGTGGTCGGCTTCCCGCATGAGATCAAGGGCCAGGGCATCTATGCCTACGTCACCCTGATTGCCGGCGAAGCGCAGACCGACGAGCTGCTCAAGGAACTGGTGGCATGGGTGCGCAAGGAAATCGGCCCGATCGCCGCGCCGGATCACCTGCAGTGGGCACCGGGCCTGCCCAAGACCCGCTCGGGCAAGATCATGCGCCGCATCCTGCGCAAGATCGCCGAAAACGCCCCGGACCAGCTCGGTGACACCTCCACGCTGGCCGATCCGTCGGTGGTCGCATCGCTGGTGGAAGAGCGCAAGGTTCGCTAGGCGCTACAAGCCCGGGGCACCACGGTGCCCCGGCTGTTGGTCCATGTGGAGGGCGTGGACCGGCACCTGTACCGGTATCCTGTTTCACCGGAAGGGCGTCACGCCCCTTACTTCAGCATTGGACCGCATATGCCTACCCTCCTCATTGCCGATGACCATCCGCTGTTCCGCGAAGCCCTCAAGGGCGCGGTGCAACGCGTCATCCCTGGCGTGCAGCTGATGGAGGCCGACAGCGTTGAAGCGCTGTACGCACTGGCCGAACAACACCCCGATGCCGATCTGGTACTGATGGACCTCAACATGCCCGGCGCACAGGGTTTCAACGCGCTGGTGCACCTGCGTTCACTGCATCCGCAGCTGCCCATCGTGGTGGTATCCGCACGCGAGGAAGCCACGGTGATGCGGCGCGCATTGGACCATGGCGCATTTGGCTTCATTCCCAAATCCGCCGATTCGGACACCATCGGCCATGCGCTGGGCACCATCCTCGATGGCGAGCGCTGGGCCCCGGCCGAGGCGCACAACGTGCCGCCGACCCCGAATGAAGAACGCGAAGTCGGCCAGCGCCTGCGCGAACTGACCCCGCAGCAGTTCCGCGTCCTGCAGATGCTTGGCGTGGGCCGCCTGAACAAGCAGATCGCCTATGACCTTGGCGTTTCCGAGGCCACCATCAAGGCCCACGTCACCGCCATCCTGCGCAAGCTCGGCGTCACCAACCGCACCCAGGCGGTGCTGATGGCCGGCAAGCTGGCCATCGACGACGACGCCATCGTGCTGCCGCCGGAAGAAGACTGAGTTGCTGCCGGCGCTTGCCTGCGGCTGAGCGCTGAAAACCACCCTTGCTCCCCCCTCTCCTGCGCGTTGCGCAAGGGAGGGAGCTCCAGCCCCTCCCCTTTGGCGCAGCCAAGGGGGAGGTTGGGAGGGGGTGGCTTTGGTTGTTGCTTCTACGCGTTACCTGGCTTGCTCGCGAACAGCACCCCTCCCCAGCCCTCTCCTGCGCGTTGCGCAAGGGAGGGAGCCTGGCCCCTCCCCTTTGGCGCAGCCAAGGGGGAGGTTGGGAGGGGGTGGCTTTGGTTGTTGCTTCTACGCGTTGTCTGGCTTGCCCGCGAACAGCCCCCTTCCCCAGCCCTCCCCTGCGCGTTGCGCAAGGGAGGGTGCTGCAGCTCATGCCGAACGCTGCAGCACCGGCTCCGCTGCCGTCGCCGCATCGACCACGAACACCTCCGCCGCTGCGGCCAGCTCCTGCGTCTGCTCACGCATCGCCTGCGCCGCCTGCGATGAGGCACGTGCGACCTCGCCACTCTGGCGGGTGCCTTCACCGATACGCCGCAGCAGGCGCTCCACATCATCCACCGCGCTGACCTGCCGCGCCGAGCCTGCATCGATCCGCTCCAGCGCGCTGGCCACCTGCGCCACCCGACCATCAATGTCCTGCATCGCCGCACCGCTGCTGTCAGCCAGCCGCGCGCCTTCCTCCACCTGCCGCAGCGATGCGTCGATCAGGCCGCGGATCTGCTTGGACGCCTCCGCCGAGCGCTGCGCCAGCTGGCGCACCTCGTTGGCCACCACCGCGAAGCCACGCCCGTGGCTGCCGGCCCGCGCGGCCTCGACCGCAGCGTTCAGTGCCAGCAGATTGGTCTGGAACGACAGGCTATCGACGGTGGCGACGATCTCGCGGATGTGTCGTGAAGACGCCCGCAGCTGGTCCATGCCAGTGATCGCGGCCGCCGTGGCCTGGCGCCCGCGTTCGGCCGCATCGCTGGCCTGCGCCGACACCAGCGCACTCTCGCGCGCACTGCCGGCATTCTCGCGCGCCTCACCGGCCACCGAGCGCACCCGCTGCAACGCCTCCTGCACGTCACCCACCTGCTGTTCCACGCGCCCGGACAGGTCGGCGGTACCGCTGGCCATGTCGCCCACCGCTGCCTGCACGCTGCTCGCCGACTGCTGGATGCGGGCGACGATGCCGCCGACCTGCTGCATGGCCTCCTCCAGCCCTTGCCGCAGGCGTGCGTAGATGCCCTGGCCGTCGCCGCGCATGCGCGCACTCAGGTCACCATGGGCGAAGTGGCCGATCACCCGCGTCGCATCGCCCACCTGCGCCTGCACGCTGTCCAGCAGGGAGTTGATGCGCTCGCCCAGCTGCAGCACGAAGCCCTGCTTGTCGGCCAGCACGATGCGTCCCTGCAGGTCGCCGGCGGTCGCTGCCGCGACCACCGCGGCAACTTCGTTGACGATCACCCGCTCAAGCCGTCGGTCCTGCCATTCCATCACCAGACCAAGTACCCGATCAGCTTCCAGCACCGGGCTGGCCCGCAGCAGGAAGCCGCTGTTGCCCAGCTCCACCTCCGCGTCCATCGCCATGCTCTGCTCGAAGGCAGCCCGCATGAGTGCGGCAACTGCCGGCCCGAGTTCGGCCACCTCGCTGCCCACCTCGGCCGCTCCTTCGATCCCGACCTGGTCGAAGGCCTGCTGCAACGCCGGATTGGCATAGACCACGCGGCCTGCGGCATCCGTCACCAGCACCGCGGCACTGGCCACATCCAATGCCTGGCGTACCCGCTGGTTGGCACCCGCCGCCAGGCGTTCGCCGGCAATGCGCTCGCGCAGGCTGGACTGCATCTGCATCAGCGCCGCCGCCAACCGTCCAATCTCGTCATGCGCGTTGCGCACCACCAACTGGCCGTCCAGATCATCGTCGGCAATGGCGCGGGCGAACGCCGCTGCGTCGGCCAGCGGCCGTTCCACCGCTCGCAACAGCAACAGCAGCAGACTGACCAGCAACAAGCCGACCACCAGCACGGTGGCAGCGAAGGCGGCATCCATCCAACGTCGCGCTGCGGCCTGTTCGTCTCGTTGCTTGGCCAGGCTGGCGCGCTGTGCCTGCTGCAAGCGGGTCAGCACCGGCAAGGCCTTGGCGGCAAGGTCGTCCATCGCCTGGGTCTCGCTGTCGGCCCCGTAGCGCGCCGCGGCATAGGACAGGAATGCCTCCTGGTAGCGCTGCATCGCATCGCGCACCTGCTGCTTGCTGCCGTCCGGCATGCGCGCCGCCTGCAGCAGCAGCTCGAAGGGCATCACCTGCGCACTCAGTTCATCCGCGTACTTCTGCTCACGGCGCAGGATGAAGTCCTTCTCGTAGCGGCGCATGGTCAGCATCGACACCTGCAAGGCCGCATCGGGATGCTCACCGATCAGGTTCTCCACTTCGTGCACGGCATTGCGCAGCTGGCCCTGCATGCCGCTGTCGGCATCGTGGCCAAGTTCGGTGATGCGCTGATCCAATGCCTGCCCGGACTGAACATACTCAAGCAGTGGCGCGCGCAACGCCTGCTCCCAACCTGCGTCCTTCCTGTCCGTGGTCAGCACGGCCTGCAGGCGGCCATTGGCGGCCACAAACGCCTGCCCGGCGGCGGCCGAGAACGACATGGCATACTCGGCCTGGGCGCGGCGCGCCTCGGCAAACGCAGCCACCAGCGCCTCCAGCTGCGCCGCATCCTGCTGGTAACTCTGCAGCCGCTGGTCGGCACTGCGCATGCCAACACTGAGCCAGGCATAGGCCGAGCCGATGACGAGCAGGCCGACCACCAGCGCCAGCAGGCTCAGACGCAGTTTCTGGGCGATACCAAGGGGGAACTTCATGCCGCACTCCGGGCGTAGAGATGCCACGAAATCGGCCGCATATCAGGTTTCTTGAGTGCTGATTTGCAGGAAATTACCGCGCTGCGCCAGCAGTGCGCGCGTATCAAGCCATGCATCCATGACAGTGATGTTTCAATCCCGCAGCCAGACCGGCATCCCGGGCTGTCCGTTCAGATTCGGAGGCCATGCTAGAATCCGCGCTCCCTTGGGGAGTAGCCTGCTTCCAGCATTGGAAGCGCCCACATCAACATACTCGGCCAGTGCGCCGTGGTGTGGGCAGCCAGACCCGGTTGGCGAGACCAGCGGCATGCGTGCGCAACTACGGTTGGGCGCGACGCATGCCGTTTGTGTCCGCCCGACCCGGTAATCCTGATGTCCCCCATCTCCATTCTTCTGATTGGCTTCGCCATGTCCACCGACGCCTTCGCCGCGGCGGTTGGCAAGGGCGCGGCAATGCGCAAGCCACGCCTGCTTGATGCACTACGCGCAGGTGTGATCTTCGGTGTCATCGAGGCAATCACGCCGATCATCGGCTGGCTGCTGGGTCGCGCCGCATCACAATACGTGCAGGCCTTCGATCATTGGATTGCGTTCGGTCTGCTTGGCGTGCTCGGTGCGCACATGATCATCGCCGGCCTGAAGCCCGACGATGAAACCGAAGCTGACAACGACGGCGAAGAAGCTGGCGAACAGCACAAGAGTTTCTGGACACTTGCCGCCACCGGTTTCGCCACCAGCATCGATGCGATGGCAATTGGTGTCGGCCTGGCCTTCCTTGACGTGCATATCGGCGTGGTAGCGTTGGTGATCGGTCTGTGCACGATGATCATGGTGACCCTCGGCATCATGCTCGGCCGCGCGTTGGGCGCGGTGGTTGGCAAGCGGGCGGAGATCGTTGGCGGTGCGATCCTGATCATCATCGGCTGCGTGATCCTGTACGAGCATCTGACGGCTGCGGCTGCTGTGGTTGGGGCGGCGTAAGCGACGGAGCTGGCGCATTAGCTGCAGAGCGCGGCCATGCTGCGCTGGAGCATTACCGGTAAAGCCCCTGCCGAGCATGGCTCGGCACTACATATCCCGCCCTTGCTCAAAGCCCCTCTCCCGCGTGCGGGAGAGGGGTTGGGGTGAGGGCGACTTTTTCCTGGTAAAGCCCCTGCCGAGCGTGGCTCGGCACTACATACCCCGCTCTTGCTCAAAGCCCCTCTCCCGCGTGCGGGAGAGGGGTTGGGGTGAGGGCGACTTTTTGCTGGTAAAGCCCCTGCCGAGCATGGCTCGGCACTACAGTGCTGGCAGCTAGCGTCGGCGCGGGTCGTTCAACGCGGTGAGGAAGGCGCGCAGCGACGCCGGCTTCACCGGCTTGGTCAACACGCGGTAGCCACGTTCGCGGGCCATGCGCTTCAACTCATCGCGACCATCGGCGGTCAGCAAGGCACCCGGCAAAGGACGGCGCGCAGCTTCGCGCAGCGCGAGCAAAGTATCCAGACCGTCGAGCCTGTCGTGCAGGTGGTAATCCACCAGCATCACATCGGGCTGCTCGCTCAACTTCTCCAGCGCCATGTCGACCGTGCTGGCGGCGATGACCTCCACCTTCCAGCGGCCCAGCAAGGCGCGCATGCCGTCGAGGATTTCCTGGTCGTTGTCCACGCACAACACGCGCATGCCGGCCAGCGAATCATCACCACCGAACGCGGTCTGCTGACGCGGCGACGGCAACGGTGCCAGCGGTGTTTCAACCCGCGGCAAGCTGATCGAGAACATGCTGCCGTGGCCGGGCTGGCTGCGCGCGTTCAAACCGTGATCGAGCAGGCGCGAGATGCGTTGGCAGATCGACAAGCCCAGGCCCAGGCCCTGCTCGCCCCAGTCGAACGGCTGCTGGTAGCGATGGAACTCGTTGAAGATCTGCTGCATGTGATGCTCGGGAATGCCCGGGCCGGTGTCCCAGACCTGCAACTCCACCTCGTCACCACGCACGCGCAGCGCCAGCACGATGCGACCACTGCGGGTATAGCGCAACGCATTGGCCATGAAGTTCTGCAGCACACGCCGCAACAGCCGCCGATCACTGCGCACCCACGCAGTGCGTGCAAACACATGCAAACGCAGACCCCGTCCTGCCGCTACCGGGGTGTACTGCGCAGCGAGCTCGCGCACCAGCACGCTGGCATCGAACTCGCTGATGGTCGGACGCAGGCCACCCGCATCCAACCGCGACACGTCCAACAGGCCATCCAGCAATTCTTCGGCCGCGCGCAGGGAAGCATCGACACGCTCGGCCAGATGCCGCTGCTCGTCAGTCTCATGCAGGCTGTCGCGCAGTGCGGATGCAAACAGGCGCGCTGCATTCAAAGGCTGCAGCACGTCATGACTGATCGCGGCCAGAAAGCGCGTCTTTGATTGTTGTGCTGCCTCGGCCGCCTGCGAACGCTCGGTTACACGCTGCTCCAGTGTCTCGTTGGCTTCCAGCAGCGCCTGCTCGGCGTTCTTGAAGTCGGTGATGTCGTTGTAGCTGGTGACATAGCCGCCACCGGGCAAGGCCTGACCACGCAACTCGATCACCTTGCCATCGGCACCGGTACGTTCGAACACATGCGGCGAACCAGCGCGCATATAGCCGATGCGACGATTGATCTGTACTTCTGTATCGCCCGAACCCAGCTCGCCGCGCTCGGCGTTGTAGCGGATCAGATCGGCAACCGGGCGGCCGACGTAAAGCATGCCGTCGGGGTAACCGAACATCTGCTGGTAGCGACGATTCCATGCAGTCAGCCGCATTTCCGGATCGACCACGCTCACGCCGGCGCTGATGTTCTCCAACGTGGTGGACAGAATCTCGCGATTGAAGCGCAGCTCCTGTCCCGCTTCATCCAGCACCGCCACCACTTCGCCCAGGTCCATACCCGAGCCGCGCAGCAAGCTGGTCAGCAGCAGACGCGCGGATGCGGCACCGATGGACGCTGCGAGCAGGCGTTCGGTGAACTGCACCCAGACGCGGTCAGCGGCAGCGGCAGGCTGGAATTCGCGCTCAAGCAACTGCGCCTGTTCGCCGAACGAGCGGCGCGCGCGGTTGTCGCCGATGACGCGGGTGGCCAAGGCCAACAGATCGCGCACCTTGACGTGCGCTGGCCAGTCACCGGCCACCACCGGGCGCTTGGCATACGGATCCAGGAACGGTGCCGCACGCAGGCGCTCAGCGACATCAGGACGCCAGCGCATCGATACCAGCAGCATGGTCACGGTGTTGATCAGCAGCGACCAGAAGGTGCCGTGGGTCAGCGGATCCCAACCGGTCAGGCCAAACAGCTGCTGCGGGCGCAGCCAGCCGATGCCGAACGGTCCCTGCGTGAGCAGGCTCGCATCCAGCCAGCCGCCATGGCTCAGCGCTGGTACCAGCAAGGTGTAGGCCCAGACCAGGAAGCCGGCCACCATGCCGGTTTCCACGCCGCGTCGGCTGGCGCCGCGCCAGTACAGGCCACCGAGCAGGCCCGGCGCGAACTGCGCCACCGCCGCGAAGGCCATCAAGCCGTAAGCGGCCAGCATGGTGTCGTCGTTGCTGCCGCGGTAATAGCCATACGCGACCAAAGCCAGCAGCACGATCGCCATGCGCCGTATCCACAGCACACGCGAAGCGACATTCGCGGCCTCTCGGTGATCGCCGCTGCGACGCAGCAACAGCGGCATCACCAAGTCGTTGCTGATCATCGTCGCCAGCGCGATAGATGAAACGATGACCATGCCGGTAGCCGCGGAGAAGCCACCGATGTACGCAATCAGGGCGAGGGTCGTACTGCCGGCAGACATCGGCAACGCCAATACCAAAGTGTCGTCCGAAGCCAAGCCGGTGCCGAACATCGCCGCGCCGGCAGTGGCGATAGGCACGATCATCAGCGAGATCAGCACCAGATAGCCGCCGAACATCCAGCGTGCGCTGCGCACATCGGCGGCATTGCCGCATTCGACCACCGCTACGTGGAATTGCCGTGGCAGACAGATCAAGGCCAGGAAACTGAGCAGCGTCTGCGAGACGAATCCCACCGGCGGCATGCCTTCAAACAAGGTGCGTGCCGACTGCACCACCGACTCGCCACGGTCGGTCAGCCACACGTAGGCGAATACGCCGATGGCGACCATGGCCAGCAGCTTGATCAATGATTCGACGGCGATGGCCAGCATCATGCCGTAGTGGTGCTCGGTGGCATCGACCTGGCGGGTGCCGAACAGGATGGCGAACAAGGCCATCAGCAACGCTACATACAGCGCCGGATCAGTCAGCAAGCCCTTGCCGGCGGCATCGCCGGTCAGCACCTGCAGGCTCATTGCCACGGCTTTGTACTGCAGCGCCAGATACGGCACCACGCCGATCAGCGCGATCAAGGCGACCAACGCCGCCAACCGCCGCGAACGGCCGAAGCGGGAGGAGATGAAGTCGGCGATGGAGACCACGTTCTCGCTGCGGGCGATCAGCGCCAGCCGCTCGATGATCCGCCAGCCGAACATCAGCATCAGCAGCGGGCCTAGATAAATAGGCAGGTAGCCGATGCCATAGCGCACCGCCGAGCCGACCGCGCCATAGAAGGTCCAGGACGAGCAATAGACCGCCAGCGCCAGACTGTAGACCACCGGCCGCAGCCACGGGCGGTCCGGATACAGTGGACGACGATCACCCCACCAGGCCACGCCAAACAGCAGCGCGGCATAGCAGAGTGAGACCAGGAGCAGGATCCAGCTGGAGACCAAGGGTAGTTCCCGTGCGACTTAGCCGGGCCAGTGTAGCCATTCCCTCCATGCTCACGCATGGACCTGCAGTGTCAGCTCGGCGGCGGCACAAAAGAAAACGCCCCGGCATGACCGGGGCGCTCGGACCAATCAGCAGCGTATTGCTTAGTAATAACCGGTCATGTTGATGAACCAGCCCTTGTTGTCGAGCCGCAGATGGGTCAAGTCATCACTGAAGTTGGTGAAGTTGTAGCCGACGCCAAGCTTGAAATTGCGCCCGACCTGACGATCCACGCCCACCAACCAGCCTTGCTTGCGGCCTCCCTGCTTGACGTCGAGCACACGGTACTCGGCCAGTCCGTCCCACTTTGCGATCAGGTGGTAGCGCAGCTGCGTGGCGGCGAAGTCGGCACGGCTGTCCAGCCATGCCCCTTCGCCACGTCCCATGCGGTAGTCGCCACGACGTGAGGCGAGCTTTCCGGCCATCTCCCACCGTGGAGACATTTGCCAGATGCCTTCCAACGACACCACATGCGAGCGCTGGTCATCCGAGGCACCACCAACCTGCCCGGGCGACGCCAGGTCGTACAGGTAGGTGTACTTGCCGAATGCGGCCCAACGGGAGCTGTCGTGCGGGCGGTAGGCAAAGCCGGCATTGACCTCGGCCAAGCGGGCACCGTCCTGTGCGTTCAGGCTGTCGGACGTGTCGGAGTAATTGGCACGCAAGGCCAAGCGCCAGTCTTCGTTGACCTTGTAGAACAGGCGATTGGTGGTGACCCATTGTTCACGCGACTCCGCACCGGTATCACGCCGATACTCAAGCTTGCTCGACCAGTCGGTACGCTCGTCGGTACGGCCACCGTTGACACTGTAGGCATGACGGGTGACGCCACCATTGCTGGTGTCCAGTTCACCTTCCTGCAGCGTGAAACCAAGTCGCCAGCCTTCGCCCGGATAGAAATCCATACCGAAGGTATGCGCCAGTCCTGCAGTGTCGTAACCAGGATCTTTCAGGTACTGGCTTTCGTTGTAGACATTGACCTGGTTGGACAGGCGCCAACGCTGGCCGACGGTCCACCCCGCTGCCTGCTTGTTGTTGAACAGCGGGTCGGCTTCCGTGCTGTCAGTGCTGTAGCGGTAGTTGCCATAGATGCTGTGATCGTCACCGAGCCAATATTCGGCACTGACCTCGGTGGCATGTCCACGACTGCCATCACTGTACGCAGCGCCCACGCTGGAGCGGTTGCCGAACTGGTACTTGCTGCCAACAGTGTAAAGATCATTGTCTGCATAGCGACCGTGATCATCATCCACCGTGTACTGGGCGATGCCGTAGACCTCCAGCAGGCTGGTCAGTTTGCGCGTGTAACCCAGCGCGGCAAGCGTCGGCTCCACCGTCTCTGAACCGCGCTGCTCGCTTTTGCGCAGCAACTCCGCAGTCCACTGGTTGCGGTCATCCGGGCGCCAATCAGCCGTCAATTGCTGCTGTTCGAGCACCGCGCCGTCGCGGTCAGCATGGCTGTACTGCCCATACAGGCTGAAGTTCTGGCTCAAATAGCCCTGGAACTCGGCACCGTACTCGCGGATGGCGGCACCAGCAGTGGTTGAATGGGTGATTGAGAAGCCTGGCTCCACATCCCGCCACCAACCGCCCACGTTCCAGTCACTCTTGGTCCAGCCCAGCTCCTGGAAGTTCGCGCGGGCTTCAACCGCGCGCGCGTCACCGCTGCGAGCGCCGGTCAACGGGCCCTTCTCGATGAAGCTGAAGCCACCGTTGTCCGAATAGAAGATCGGAGCAGCCACGGATTCGCTATGGGACTGTTCGAACTTCACGTAGGTGCCGCGCCCCACCTGCACCGTCACATCCACGCCGGTCAGCGTGTAGTCGTCGCCTTCACGTGCTTCGTCAACATAGGTGCCGCCTACCGCGACATGGTTGCCGAACCAATGCTTGCCACGCAGACCGATACTTGTGTCGTCCGTATCAAACCCGGTCGGGATGTACTCGTAGTCCACCTTTAGCAGCTGCTCATAGCCATCGAGCGGCGTGTCGCGGGTGATGGAGGGCAGGTTTTCGCGGGTGATCTGCGCCAGCGGCCGGGTGAGGATGATGCGTCCCTGCAGCTCGTCGATCTCGTAGTCAGCGCCACGCTGGAGCTGCGAGCTCGCCAAGGTGCGGCCGGTCTTCGGGTCACGTACATCCAATGTGACGTAATCCGAACCCGGCAGAATGTCCGTCTGCCGCAGGTAATACAGGCTGCCGCCGGTGCCCAGGAATTCACTGTGACCGGCCGCCGACTGCGCCTGCGAGGCAAACAGCTTCAGCGTGCTGGCGGCGTCGCCCAGCTCCGTCGCACCCCGAGCACGCCAGCTCAGTGCGGCGCCATACAACGAGCGGTTGTATTGGCCGTACTCGGTGCCGTTGAAGCCGGTCGAGAAGTTACCCCACAGCGCCTGGTTCTGGTCCCAATCTGCACGCACATACAAGCGGCCCTGGGTGTCGACATCGCGCACCGTGCTCGAGTCATCGCCATAGGTCGGGTAGTACATGTCCGGATCAAGGCGCCGGAACACGTCCTGCGGGTCAGCATCAAGGAAGCCGTTGAACAAGTGCTTGATTTCGCGGTCGCGGGTATCTGCCTGCGCGGTCAACAGGTACTTGCCCTTGAACTTCTGCTTCAGATAGAACGCCAGACGGCCATCACTGATGAAGCCGTCCTTGTCGCTGCCGTCTTCAGCACCCGGGGTCACGCTGCTGCCGACACTGTTCTGCGACAGCGTGACGTCGGCCATCGCAACGAGAAACCTGTGCGAGCCGGTCACGTTCACGTCCAGCGTGCGCTGGATGGGCGCTGCATTCGGCGCGGCCACGCCCAACGCGAAAGCGTGCTGCCCAATAGGCTGCAGGAACTCGGCGACGAACTTGCGCTCCATATCCACGGGGAAGGTTTCCCCGTTGATCGTCAGCTGGGCATTGGCCGGTATGTCGCGACCATGGATTCGCACCCGCGATCCGTAGATGGGAATGTTCTGCAAACGCAGCGCATTGCTGCCGTAAATGGCATCGCGCAGCTGCGTGGTCTGCGCCTGCTCCAACGATGTTGCCGCCCCTGTCTTGCGCTCCTGGATTTCGCGCGTCGCCTGCAGGTTGCGCGCAAAGTCTTCAGGGGTCTGCAGCTGAATGCTCTGCGCGTTGGTCTCGTCGAACTCACCGTTGGCGCCATAGGCGCGGGCGATGTAGACCAAGGTGTCACCGGCGCGCAGGTTCAAGCCCGCCGGCAAGCTTCCATCCCAGCTGGCGGTGCCCATATTGGCCACTTCCACGGGGATGGTTGCCAACGGGGAGACACGGTCGCTGTCGGTGCCGCGATACACAAGCACTTCCATACGCTGCATGAAAGCAGCGTAGTTGCTATAGGCCTGGAATTGCACCGGTGCATTGATGCGACCTTCCGAAAACGGTGCGGTCTGCGGTGCCTGTACGTTTAGCAGCGCCTGCCCCAGCGTCGGATCCTCGGTCACCCAGACCACGCCGCCATTGGGCAGGTCCACCGAGAACGTACCGCTGACCTTGGCACGACCAGGCACCTGCGGCGCAGCCAGCACATCAACCCGGCGGTTCTCGCTCAACTGCGGCGCAGCACTGTCTGCACTCACCGGATGCTCGGCACCGCGGGTATGCACACGGAACAGCAAGCCCTTGTCATTGCTGCAGGTATCCCCGCTGCAATCGGCCGGCACACCACGGTCACCTTCCTTGTCCTTGTCCACTGCCGTCGCCGACTGCGCCAGCGACGGCGCGGCCGTCATCGAGAGCAGGCTGATGATCGCCAGATCCAGAAGTTTCATTGTCAGCTTCATGGCCGGTCCTCAGAGCTTGCCCATGCCGGTATCGGCATCGGGGTTGTCAATAATTTCCACACGTACCTTGCTGCGCACGTCAGGACTCAACTCATCGGCAATCTGCTGGTACACCGCCTTGGCGCGGCGCAGGCCGAGCTGCACGTTGTACGCACTGCCGCCACGCACGTCCGCGCGGCCAACGATCGCCACCACCCCGCCACCACGCGCTTGCAGCGAGGCAGCGATGGCCGACAGCACATCGCGGTACTGCGGCTTGATCGTTGCCCGGTCCGTATCGAACAGAACGCTGCCTAGCACCTCGGCCCGGTCCAGACGCAGCAACGGCTCGCCCACCTGGGTCAGCACGTCCACCTGCGTACGCTCCAGCAGGTCCGGCGGAAGCTGGGTCTGCAGGTATTCACGCACCGCGTAGCCACGCGCCAATGCCAGCGCCTCCCCATCTGCCTCTGCAGTGATCGTCAAGGTGCCGCCGTTGTAACCGCGGACCTTGCCAACGATGGCCTCAAGTATCGGGCGATGCTCATCCGGTACCACCGCACTTTCTGGCGCAAACAGCACTTCGCCCAACTCGACGGTGGTCTGCTGCTGGCCGCCACCGATCTCCCCGGCCGGCATCTTCACACCAAAGTCGAAGCGCACCGGCACACCTGGAGTGATCCGACGTACACGCGGATTCTCAGTGGTGAACTCTGCGCCCTGCGGCAGGGTCGCCGGATCCACCTTCAGGATGAAATTGCGGCCGCGTGTCCACGCACCACCGTCCATTCCTTCCAGGTGGTAACGACCCCAGGAGTCGGTCTCCATCAACAGACCTTCCACCGATGCCACGCGCACACCCGGGATGCCGCGTTCATCGATGCCGCTGTTGCGGATGACGTAGTCCACCGTCATGCCCTCGGCGTCGTGGCCATAGCGGCGCTCGACCTCGAGCACTTCGCCGCTCATCCCACGGGCCACATCTCCGCTGCGCTCCACCGTGGTGGTGCCGTCAGCACGCATCCGCAGCGTGGTGCCATTGCGGGTTGCAAGCACCAGGTCATCGGTGAAATCCGCAGCAGTCAAACGCTGGCGGATGACAACCTGGTTGCGCTGCACAGGGTCTGCCTCGGACTGACGGCCTGCAATGCTGCCCACGTCAACACCGTGCAACATCGGCGAGCTGTGATCGGCCAACGGCTGCGGACCTGCACCCCGGTCGATCGTGGTCGAGTTGGCGACATAGGCCGAAGCCGCAAAGCCGCCCTGGATGCGCACGCCCTGCGCCGTCGCCGACGCTTGCCAGCCATCGGCATTCCGGTCATCAAACACGGTGCCCAGAATCAGGCTGTCATCCAGAAGCGGATCACCTGCCAGCTCCACATCGGCCGAGGCCTGGTTGGAGATGGTGTTGCCCGTTGTATCCAACGCCACAACCCGGTTGGTATGCACACCCTTGCCTGTACCTGCGCCCACGCGCAGGAAGTAGGTCACGGTGGCATGCCCACCGGCTGCGATATCCAACCCTGCGATACGCAGCGGACTGATACCCGCGATGCTGCCACTGTTGTCGCTATCAGCGACGACCAAGGACCCATCTACGTAGCTGAACCCTACCGGCAGCGTGTCCACCAGCGTCGCCGCGCGTACCGGCACCTCGCCGGTGTTGTCGGCCCTGATGGTGTAGCGCACCAGATCACCGATGTTCACCGACGATTTGCCTGCAACCTTGCTCAGGCGCAGCTGACCCGGCGGAGTTTCCACTACCGGAGTGGTCACCGTTGCCACGGCTTGCGGCGGCACGATGCTGCCCGGAGGGGTTGCAGTTGCGGTGGCGGTGTTGACCACCTGCTGTGCCGCTGCATCCTGCTCGGTTATCGCATAGGTGTTGCCGCTCGCGACGCAAGCCACGTTGCTGGCACCCACAGGCAGCTGCGGCACCACGCAGACCAGGTTCGGCAACTTGGCATCGCTGACCACTACGTTGCTCAGCGCCACCGACCCGGTGTTGCGGACCAGGAAGCTGTAGGTGATCAGATCGCCGACGTCGCCCGTGATGCCATCACCATTGGTGTCGGCAACGCTGGCCTGCTTGATCAACTCCAGGCCGGTTACCGGTGCAACCGGGGCAGGCGTTTCGACCGGCGGCGATACTGCCGTCGGCGGAACGATTGCACCAGGCGGCACCGCCGAAGCGGTCGCCACGTTGACCACCTTGCCAACTGCCTCGTCGGCAGTAGTGATGACATAGGTGTTGTTGCGCGGCGCACATGCAACATTGTTGGCACCCACCGGCAAGCTCGCCACCACGCACACCAGGGCAGGCAGCTTTGCGTCGCTGACGACCACGTTGGTCAACGCCACCGTGCCGGTATTGCTGACGGCAAAGGTGTAGGTGATCACGTCGCCCGCATCACCCAGCAGGGTGTTGCCGTTGGTATCAGCCACGGCTGCCGCCTTGCTCAGCGTAAAACTGGCGACCGGGCTCATCGGGGTTGGCGTCTCTACCGGTGGCGTAACAGCCGTTGGTGGCGTGATCGCGCCCGGTGGCACCGCAGTGGCGATTGCCGAGTTGACGACCCTGCCGGCAGCCACGTCTGCAGCCGAGATGACATAGGTGTTGTTTACCGGCACACAGGCCACGTTGCGGGCACCAACCGGGAGGCTGGCGATGACGCACACCAGGTTCGGCAACTTGCTGTCGCTCACCTTGATGTTGCTCAACACCACCGACCCGGTATTGCTGACGTCGAAGGTATAGCTGATCACGTCGCCGGCATCACCGAGCACCGTGTTGCCATTGGTATCGGCCACGCTGGCGTGCTTGGCCAGCGTGAAGCTGGCTTCCGGGCTTGGCAGTGTAGGTGTATCCACGCGCGGCGAGCTTGTGGTCGGCGGCGTCATGCTGCCAGGCGGAATGGCGGACGCAGACGCGATGTTGGTTACCTTGCCGGCAACCACATCCGCAGCGGTAATGCTGTAGGTGTTGTTGCTCGGCACACAAGCGACATTGCGGGCACCCACGGGCAGATTTGCCACCACGCATACCAGGTTGGGCAACATGCTGTCGCGCAGGCGCACGTTCTGCAGCTCCACCGTGCCGGTATTGCTGACGTCGAACGTATAGGTGATCACGTCACCCACATCGCCGAGCACCGTATTGCCGTTGCTGTCGGCCACGCTGGCGTGCTTGGCCAGCGTGAAACTGGCGGTCGGGCTCATCGGCGTTGGCGTAACCACCGGCGGAGTCGTGGCAGTGGGTGGAGTCATGGTACCTGGCGGCACGGCGGTAGCCGTGGCGACATTGGTCACCTTGCCAACCGCCTCATCGGCAGCAGTGATCACATAGAGGTTGTTGCCAACGGCGCACGCAACATTGCTCGCACCGATCGGCAGGCTGGCGATGGTACACGCCAGGCTCGGCAGCATCGCATCGCGAACCACTACGTTGGTCAACGGCACCGTGCCGGTATTGCTGACGGTGAAGGTGTAGCTGATCACGTCACCGGCATCACCCAACACCGTATTGCCATTGGTATCGGCCACGCTGGCGTGCTTGGCCACCGTGAAGCTGGCCACTGGCGTAGCCGGCGTCGGCGTAACCACCGGCGGCGTGGTCGTGGTCGGCGGGACAATCGTGCCCGGCGGCACGGCGGTGGCCGTGGCGGTGTTGACCACACTGCCCGCTGCTTCATCGGCAGCGGTGATGGTGTAGGTGTTGTTGCTCGGAGCGCAGGCGACATTGCTGGCACCTACCGGCAGGCTGGCGACGGTGCACACCAGGCCCGGCAGCATTGCATCGCTCACCACCACATTGCTCAGGTCCACCGTACCGGTGTTGCTGGCCGCGAAGGTATAGGTGATCACGTCACCGGCGTCGCCCAGGACGATATTGCCGTTGGTGTCGGCCACGTTGGCGTACTTGACCAGGGCGAAGCTGGCTACCGGCGTGGGTGCTGTCGGCGTGATCACTGGCGGCGAAACCGTCGTCGGCGGCGTGATGGTGCCCGGAGGCACGGCGCTGGCGACCGCGACATTGCTCACATTGCCTGCAATCACGTCTGCGGCAGTGATGATGTACGTGTTGTTGCTCGGGGCGCAGGCGACATTGCTGGCACCTACCGGCAGGCTGGCGACGGTGCACACCAGACCTGGCAGTTTCGCGTCGCTCACCACTACCTTGGTCAGGGCCACCGTACCGGTGTTGCTGACCGCGAAGGTGTAGGTGATCACGTCACCGGCGTCACCGAGCACGGTGTTGCCATTGGTATCAGCCACGGACGCGCTCTTGGTCAGGGAGAACCCTGCCTGCGGAGTGCTGGGCGTCGGCGTTGTCACCGGCGGCGTGATCGCCGTTGGAGGCGTCATTGTTCCCGGCGGCGTCGCCGTCGCCGTCGCGACGTTCACAACCTTGCCGGCGGCCTCGTCCGCAGCAGTGATCGTATAGATGTTGTTGCTGGGTGCGCAGGCGACATCGCTGGCGCCAACCGGCAGGCTGGCGATGGTGCACACCAGGCCCGGCAGCTTCGCATCACTGACCACCACGTTGCTCAGCACCACCGTACCGGTGTTGCTGGCCGTAAATGTGTAGGTGATCTGGTCACCGGCATCACCCAGCACCGTATTACCGTTGCTGTCCGCAACGCTCGCCTTCTTGTCCAGCGTGAAGCTGGCCACTGGCGTAGCCGGCGTTGGCGTAGTCACCGGCGGGGTGGTGGTGGTGGGCGGGGTGATCGTACCCGGCGGCACAGCGGTGGCCGTGGCGACGTTGGTCACCTTGCCGGCGACCTCGTCTGCAGCAGTGATCACATAGGTGTTGTTGCCGGCGACGCACGCAATATTGGTCGCGCCGACCGGGAGGTTGGCGATGGTGCATGCCAGGCTCGGCAGCATCACGTCACGTACCACCACATTGCTCAGGTCCACCGTACCGGTGTTGCTGGCCGTAAAGGTGTAGGTGATCACGTCACCGGCATCACCCAGCACCGTGTTGCCGTTGCTGTCGGCCACGGCAGCGCGCTTGGCTACGGTAAAGCTGGCCACGGGCTTGGTTGCAGTCGGAGTTTCCACCGGCGGCGAGTTCACTGCCGGGGGCACCATGCTACCCGGCGGGATCGCCGTAGCTGCAGCGATGTTGGTTACCCGGCCTGCGGCCTCATCCGCAGCCGTAATGGTGTAGGTGTTGTTGCTCGGAGCGCAGGCAACATTGCTGGCACCGACCGGCAGGCTGGCGATGGTGCACACCAGGCCCGGCAGCATCAGATCGCTCACCACCACATTGGTCAGAGCCACTGTGCCGGTATTGCTGACGGCAAAGCTGTAGGTGATCAGGTCACCGGCATCACCCAGCACCGTATTACCGTTGCTGTCCGCGACGCTGGCTTTCTTGTCCAGCGTGAAGCTGGCGACCGCCGAGGTCAACGTCGGTGTGGTCACCGGCGGCGATACCGCCGTCGGTGGGGTGATCTTGCCCGGGGGCACGGCGGTAGCCGTGGCGGTGTTGACCACACTGCCCGCCGCTTCATCGGCAGCGGTGATGGTGTAGGTGTTGTTGCTCGGGGCGCAGGCGACATTGCTGGCACCGACCGGCAAACTGGCGATGGCGCATACCAGGCCCGGCAGCTTGGTGTCACTGATCACCACATTGATCAGGTCCACCGTACCAGTGTTGCTGACAGCAAAGCTGTAGGTGATCACGTCACCGGCATCACCCAGCACCGTATTGCCATTGCTGTCTGCGAGGTTGGCTGCCTTGTCCAACGTGAAGCTTGCGACCGGCGTGGGCAGCGTCGGTGTGGTCACCGGCGGCGTGGTCGTGGTCGGCGGGGTGATCGTACCCGGCGGCACGGCGGTCGCCGTGGCGGTGTTGACCACACTGCCCGCTGCTTCATCGGCAGC
>NZ_JBRRCU010000031.1:0-46611 GCF_056759195.1 Stenotrophomonas sp. STEN083
TTCCTCAGGGTGGGTTTGCCTTGTTTATAGTTATTCTAAATCCGTTCAGCGCCCACCCCTGCGCGGCTGTTCTTTTAGTGTCACGCCCTTCCCCTCGTATGGCGCGCCACTACCTGGCTGCTTTACCGGGAAGGCCCCTACCGAGCATGGCTCGGCACTACATTCTGCAGCCTTGGCGGAGCTGACGTACCATCGCGCCTCCCTCGCAACCCCAATCCCACCCTGTCCTGATGACCCAGCAATCACACCGCGTGCAAGGCCTGAACAATGATGAGGTGGCCGCCGACTGGCCCGCCATCAATGCGACCGAGCTTGCCTGGCTGGGTGATCGCTACCCGCAGCTGGACGCGGGCAGCACCCTGCTTTGGCACAGCCCGCGCCCGATGTCGGCCGCAGCTATTGTTCAGGGCTCGCACAGCAAGGTTTTCGTCAAACGGCACCATCGACTGGTCCGTAGCGCTGCTTGCCTGCAGGAAGAGCATCACTTCATCACCCACCTCGCCAAGGCAGGGGTGCCGGTTACCCAGCTCCTGCATAGCCACGATGACCAGACCGCCATCGAACATGGCGACTGGACCTACGAGCTGCACGCCGTGGCCGATGGACAGGACCTGTACCGGGATGCCCCATCGTGGACGCTGCTGACCGAAGTCGAACGCGCGCGCGCTGCCGGCCGCATGCTGGCCACCCTGCACCGCGCCTCCTCCAGTTATCACGCACCCCAGCGCAGCACCCACTTGCTGGTCGCACGTGATGAGCTGATCCGTGCGGAAGATCCGATCGCAACCCTCAAGGCCGATCTCGGCATCCGACCCGGGCTGGCCCGCTACTTGTCGCGGATTCCCTGGGAGCAACAACTGCAGCGCAGCGTCATGCCTTGGCACACCGGACTGGCAGCGCGCCTGCAGGCCGAACCTCGACTCTGGGCGCACAACGACTGGCATGTTTCCAACCTGCTGTGGGGCCACGACGACAACGCGATGCAGGTCAGCAGCGTGCTCGATTTCGGCCTGGCCTCCCCGACCAGCGCCCTGTTCGACCTGGCCACCGCCATCGAACGCAACGCCGTGGCCTGGCTGGAACTGGAGCGCGGCGCCGAGGCTGTCCGTATCGATATCGCATTGGCCGTGCTCGACGGCTACCGCGAAGTACTGCCGCTGTCGGCCGAACGGGTACACCTGCTGGCCGACCTGTTGCCCATGGTGCATTTCGACTTTGCACTGTCCGAAGTCGAGTATTTCGAAGGTGTTACCGGCTCTACCGCCAATGCCGATGTCGCCTGGCAGCCATTCATGCTTGGCCACCCCGAGTGGTTCGCCAGCCAGCACGGCCAGGCCTTGTTGCAGGCGCTGCACGCCGCCGCCTGAAGCGGCTCGACTCGCAAATCATTCGCATTTGTAGTGAAATGGCGCCCTGAAGCGGGGGTGCCTGGATTTGCCAGGCTGAGAGAGTCCCTTGGAACCTGATCCGGTTTGCACCGGCGTAGGGAGCTTTGAGCAGCAGCCGCAGCGCCGTCATTGGCGCTGCGCATGCGCGCCTTCGCTTCGTCTCCCTTGTTGCCTGAAGACGAATCGAATGAACCGCTGCCTGCGCCCCACGTTGCTGTCTCTCGCCCTGAGCACCGCCCTGCCGCTGTACGCCAGCGACACCGGCCTTGATGCTGCTGCCGAACACTCCCCGACCGAACTGGCCGCCGTACGCGTACAGGCCCGTCAGCCGGAAGCAGACAATTCCCGCGCCAACAGCTTTGGCAGCGGCGACTGGAAAAGTACGCCGGCATCGATGAACGTGTTGGACCGCGACTTCCTTGACCACCAACAGGTGCGTTCGCTGTCCGAGCTGGCCAGCAATGACGCCTCGCTGGGTGATGCCTACGCGCCCGTCGGTTATTACCAGAACGTCGCCATCCGCGGCTTCGCGCTGGACACCGCCACCGGCTACCGCTTCAACGGCATGTCGATTGCCGGCGAACAGCGTCTGGCACTGGAGAACCTGCAGTCGGTGGAAGTGCTCAAGGGCGAAGCTGGTCTGGCGGCCGGTGTGATGGCGCCGGGCGGCATCATCAACTACGTCGGCAAGCGGCCGGCGGAAGTACGCACCGCCACCCTCGGCACCGACAACGAAGGCTCGCGCTATGCCGCCATCGACGTCGGCCACTGGCTGACCCCGCGCATCGGCCTGCGCTTCAACGCCGCCTGGGACGACAGCAGTTCCTATATCGAACATGCCGATGGCCGCCGCAATTTCTATTCGCTGGCGACCGACTGGCTGATCGGTGAGCGCGGCAAGCTCGAAGTGGACGCCAATTACCAGACCAGCGCGCAGCGCTCGGCATCCGGCTATCAGTTGCTGGGCGGGAGTGAACTGCCGACCGGCGTGGATCGCGAACACATGCTCGGCTACCAGCCGTGGCAGACGCCGGTAGGCATTGCCAGCACCAATATCACCGCGCTGCACACCTACGACTTCAACGCCAATTGGCAATCCCGCGTTGCCGTCAGCCACAGCCGCACGGTGATCGATGACAACGTCGCCTTCGCCTACGGCTGCTACTACGCCGCGCAATGCGCCGATGGCAGCGTGCCCGGCAATTACTTCGCGCCTAACGGCGATTACGACATCTACGACTACCGCAGCCCGGACGACACCCGCCGCAATCAGGAACTGCGCGCCGAGCTGCGCGGCAGCTTCGACACCGGCAACGTCGGCCATCAGCTGACCGTGGGTGCTGACCAGTTCCGTCGCACCGTCGACAAGCGCCGCAACGTCAACGAGTACGTAGGCACGGTCAACATCCATGACAAGCAACTGCCAGAGTTCGAGCCTTCGCCGCTGATGCCGGGCGCTTCCGCACGTCGCCTGGACAGCCGCCAGACCGCGGTATTCGCACTGGATCGCATCCAGCTCAATGAAGACTGGCAGTGGCTGGCCGGCGGTCGCTACGTGCGCCTGGACGAACGCGCCTACGACAAGCGCGGCAACCCACAACGTCGCAGCCGTCTATCGCGCTTCCTGCCGCAGACCGCGCTGATGTGGAAAGCCAGCGACAACATCAATGCCTACGCCAGCTATGTCGAAGGCATCTCGCTCGGCCAGGAAGCACCGTTCTGGACCGCCAATGCCGATACCTTCCTGCCGGCAGTTCAATCACGCCAGCTCGAAATCGGCGTGAAGTACGCAAGCAGCGAGCAGCTGACGCTGGGCGCAGCACTGTTCCGCACCACCCAGCCCTACCAGTACGCAAAGCCCGATGACAGCGGCGTCGGCTACACCTTCGTCGAGGAGGGCAAGCAGGCGCACGTCGGTCTGGAGCTGACCGCCAACGGCCAGCTCACCGATGCACTGCAGATCGTCGCCAGCGCCAGCGTGTTGCAGGCACGGGCACGCGACACCGGCACGCCGAGCTACGAAGGCCACCAGCTGGTCAACGTGCCCAAGCTGCGCACCAGCGTGCACCTGAGCTATGCACTGCCCTTCGCTGAAGGGCTGGACCTGACCGGTGGCTGGCGTTACGCCTCGGCCAACACCGCACGCGCTGATGGTGCAGTTCGCGCACCGAGTTACAACGTGTTCGATGCCGGGCTGCGCTTCCAGCACCAGCTACAGGGCCACGCAGTGAGCTGGAACCTGTCAGTGGACAATGTATTCAACCGCTTCTACTGGCGCGATACCGGTAGCAGCATGGGCGACTACTACCTGTTCCCGGGCGCACCGCGGCAGGCTCGCGTGTCGGTGAGCTTCGCGCTGTGAACAGCGCAACGCTCGAATGGTCGGCCGCGCTATGCAGCATTCTCGGCGTCTGGTTGATGGCGCAACGGCGAATGCTTGCATGGCCGGTCGGCCTGTTGTCGGTTGCACTGTATGCATTGGTGTTCGCCGAGGCCAAGTTGTACTCGGACACGCTGCTGCAGCTCGCCTTTGCCGTTTTCCTCGTCTATGGCTGGATCAACTGGCGGCGCCACGCCGCCGACGAAGGCAGCGTGCGTATCGTGCCCTTGTCACGCAGCAAGATGCTGCGTGACCTGGGCATCGGCCTGCTCGGCGGCGTCGCTCTTGGCGCCGGCATGCACAGCTTCACCGATGCCTCGCTGCCGTGGCTGGACGCGATGCTGACCGGATTGAGCCTGGTCGCGCAGTGGTGGCAGGCACGCCGTCATACCGCCACTTGGTGGCTATGGATCGTGGTCGACGTGGTCTACGTGGGCGCGTATCTGTTCAAGTCACTGCATGTGACTGCGGCGCTGTATGTGTTCTTCCTCGGCCTTGCCGTGGTCGGGCTGCGTGCATGGACTGCAGCGGCGCACACCCCGGCTGCGGAACCCGCTGCGCACGGCGCGCGCTGAGCGCCCCGTCGCATCGCCACTGAGGCCGACACCGGCAGCAGTGGCTGCAAGCAAAAACACTGGACAATAAAAAAGCCCCGTCAGGGGCTTTTTCCTTACCTGCAGATATCACATGGAGTCTGCCGGTCATTATCTGGAGCGGGAAACGAGACTCGAACTCGCGACCTCAACCTTGGCAAGGTTGCGCTCTACCAACTGAGCTATTCCCGCGGATTGAATGCAGCATCTGCTAAACAGAGCACCAACATTCGAGATGTATTGCAAGACTGGAGCGGGAAACGAGACTCGAACTCGCGACCTCAACCTTGGCAAGGTTGCGCTCTACCAACTGAGCTATTCCCGCTTGGGAGGCGAAATTCTACATGCATTGGCTACAGTGTCAACAGCCCGTTCACTTTTTTACCGCACCATTGCGGGCGGCTTTTTCATCTTCACGCAGGCTCGGCCAAGCCGCACGCAGGTACTGCAGGGCAGACACCAGAGTCAGCAAAGCGGCGATGGCCAACATCCAGTCACCAATATGGAAAACCGGCTCGCCCATCCAGATGGTTTTGTACGAGGTATTGGGCGATACCGAGTACAACAGGCACAGCAGCGCTACCATCTGCGCGGTGGTCTTGACCTTGCCGATCATCGCCACCCGCACCTTGGCGCGCTGGCCGATCTCGGCCATCCACTCGCGCAATGCCGACACTGCGATTTCACGGCCAACAATCACCGCCGCCCAGAACGCCATCCACGGCGTTGGGTGCCCCTGCACGATCAGGAACAAGGCCACCGCCACCATCAATTTGTCCGCCACCGGATCAAGGAACGCGCCGAAAGCCGAATGCTGCTCGTACTTGCGCGCCACCCAGCCGTCCAGCCAATCGGTGATCGCAGCCAGGCCGAAAATCGCCGCCGAGGCGAAGTTGGTCCAGGCATAGGGCAGGTAGAACACCAGCACCAGCACCGGGATCATCATGATCCGCAGCAAGGTCAGCCAGGTGGGGATGGTCAATTTCATTACAAACTTACTCCGCCGCCGGATCGGGTACCGACAGACCATGAAGGTTAGCGTAGATACGCGCAGCGAGGGCAGCATTGATGCCTTCCACACGGGCGATTTCAGCCTCACCTGCCGCCTTCAAACCGGCAATCCCACCGAAATGCTTGAGCAGACTGGCGCGCCGGCGCGGGCCGATACCGGGAATATCTTCGAGTTTGCTGGTCATGCGCGCCTTCTGGCGACGCCCGCGGTGACCGGTAATGGCAAACCGATGGGCCTCGTCACGCACCTGCTGGATGAACTGCAGGGCCGGTGACGCCGCGCCAGGGCGCAGCTCGCGACCATCAGGCAGCACCAGCGCTTCGTGCCCGGCACGGCGCTCCACGCCCTTGGCCACGCCTACGAGCATCACCCCTTCCACGCCGAGGTCAGCCAGCGCCGCCTGTGCCTGTGCCAACTGTCCGGCACCGCCGTCGATCAGCAATACGTCCGGCAACACCCCACCCTCTTCCACCGCCCGGCGGAAGCGCCGGTCGATGGCCTGGCGCATAGCGGCGTAATCGTCGCCCGGCTCGATGCCACTGATGTTGTAGCGCCGATACTGCGCGCGCACCGGGCCGGCGGCATCGAACACCACGCACGAGGCCACCGTGGCCTCACCCATGGTGTGACTGATATCGAAGCACTCCACGCGCTTGACCGGCTCGGCCATCCCCAGCATCTCGCGCACCGCTTCGCTGCGCGCCTGCTGCGCACCGGCGCTGTCCATCTCGGCCACCAGAGTGATCTGCGCGTTGCGACTGGCCAGCTCCACGTAACCGGCGCGTTCGCCGCGCACGTTCCACTTCAAGGCCACCTTGCGCTCGGCCGAGGCACTGAGCGCAGCCTCGATCATCTCCGCATCAGGAATCTGCCGATCCAACAGCACTTCCGCTGGCGGCTCATGTTCGACGTAGTACTGCGAGACAAACGCTGCCAACACTTCCTCAGCACTGTCTTCGCCATTGGTACGCGGGAAGAACGCGCGCGTGCCCAGGTTGCGACCATCACGGAACGCCAGCAGCATCACGCAGGCGCTGGCGCCTTGGGTTGCGCAGGCCAGCACATCCAGGTCGGCAGCGCGTCCATCCACGTATTGGCGGTTCTGCATGCTGCGCAGTGAAGCGACCAGATCACGTAGTCGCGCGGCACGCTCGAACTCCAGCGCATCGCTGGCCTGCTGCATCGCCTGCATCAACTCCTCGGCAAGCTGATCGCTCTTGCCTTCCAGGAACATCGCCGCGCGCCGCACCGATTCGTCGTATTCGGCCTGCGGCACAAGCTCCACGCAGGGCGCGCTGCAACGGCCGATCTGGTACTGCAGGCAGGGCCGTGAGCGGTTGCGGAACACGCTGTCCTCGCAGCTGCGCAGCTTGAACAGCTTGTGCATCAGATTCAATGTTTCGCGCACCGCACCGACGCCCGGATACGGCCCGTAGTAACGCCCGGGCAGCGCACGCGGCCCGCGATGCAGCGCAATCCGCGGCCATTGCTCACGGGTCAGCAACACCTGCGGGTAGGTTTTGTCGTCACGCAGCGAAACGTTGTAGCGCGGATTCAGCGACTTGATCAGCTGGTTTTCCAGCAGCAGCGCTTCAGCCTCGGTACGGGTAACGGTGGCATCCATGCGCGCCACCTGCGACAACATCATCATGATGCGCCGGCTCTTCGGCGACCCATTGAAATAGCTACCTACCCGCTTGCGCAGCGCGCCCGCTTTGCCGACGTACAGCAAGGTGTCGTCGGCGGCGTACATCCGGTACACACCTGGCGCAGTACTCAGCGCCGCAGCGAAGGCCTTGCCATCGAATTCATTGGCAACTACGGCGGTCATCCTTCAATCGGCACTTCACTCAGTTCGCCGCTGAGTGGATCAAAACGCAGCACTGCGTGCGCGTCGGCTTCGGCAATCCAGATCGCGCCTGCAGCCACCGCCAACGCGGCCGGTCCATGCAGACGACGCGGCAGATTGACCGTGGACAGATCACCGCCACCCAGGCGCAGGGTACGCAGCGAACCATTGCCGGCATCGGCAATCCACAACAGTGGCGAATCCGGCCCCATTGCCAAGGCCAACGGATACTGCAGACGTGCACGCAGACGTGGGCCATCAACATTGCCCGACTCCCACGGCCCCTGCCCGACCAGGGTCTGCACCAGGTCGCCACGCAGCTGTACCGAACGGATCGCCGAGCCCAGCGCATCGCAGACATACAGCGTCTGCTGGACCGCAACCAGACTGCAGGGCTGCGCGAATGCGGCCAGATGGCCACTGCCATCGCGCACTTCCACAGCGCCGGCACCGGCACGCCAGCGTAGCTCGCGCGTGCCCAGGTCATAGCTCCAGATGTGATTGTCACCGGCCATCGCGATATGGACCTGATTGTCCGCCACCGCCACTGCTGCCGGGTAATTGAGCGGGCTGTCCCAGGGCTGGGCCAGCACGCCGGCACGCGGATCGCCGGCGCGGCCATTGCCACACAGGGTATCCACCTGCCCGCTGATCAGATTGATGCTGCGCAGGGCATGGTTGCCGGTATCGGCCACGTACAGGATCTCGCGCACAAGCGCCAAGCCCTGCGGACGATTGAAGGCTGCCTCGCCGGTACCGCCATTGATCAGATCGGCGCTGCCCAGACCGAACTGGCGCAGCACACGACCATCATGGTTGCACTCAAGAATCCGGTGATGGCCGGTGTCGGACACGTACAGACGATCTGCCGTAGCTACCAGACCGGCCGGGAACAGCAGCGGCAGGCGCGGCTCGGCGTTGATCTCGCGGACGCCGTAGGCGTCGTCGTCCAGCTGACGCATCACGCCTTCACCCAGGCTGTTCAAGGCCCGCTCCAGATCACCGGTCGCGCCGACCAGTCGCTCCTGTTCCTGCCCATAGGCATCGAGCATCAACAAGGTTGGCCAGGACTGCACGTCAAACCGGCGCCAGGCATCCCACTGCGCGTCCAGCACGACCGGCGCGCTGATGCCGTGCCGACGCAGCAATTTCAATGCATGTTGCGGCTCGCGCTCGAACTCGAAGCGCGGCACCTGCACCACCAGCAGCTGCACCTTGCCAGGGTTGCGTGCCTGCCAGCGCATGACCTCGGCCAGCCGTTGCATGCACCACACCGAGGCGCCGTTGACGAAGGCCAGCACCAGCGGGCGGCCGCGCATGTCCTGCAGGGTCGCAGGCGCTGCGTTCAGCCAGATACCAGACGTGGGCAGTTCCGTTACGCGGGTTTCGTTCATGCAGGGATTATGCCGGAGTCATCGCGCCGCGACAGGCGGCGCACTGTGGCTTGGGCCGCAGTATCGAGCAGTGCCCAGCTGTGCTCGAAATCTGCCATGTCACCGTAATAGGGGTCCGGCACCACATCTGCCCCGTCAATGCCCGCCCACGGCAGCCATAACACCGCACGCGCTTCGAACCCGGCCGGCGCCAGCTCCCGGGCATTACGCAGATTGTCGCCATCAGCGCACAGGATCAGGTCATATTCCTCGAAATCCTCGGCCAGGAGCTGACGGGCACGTTGAGCGGAGATGTCCACGCCGTGCTGGCGGGCGCAGGCAACGGCACGTGGATCCGGGCCGCGCCCGGCATGCCAATGGCCCGAAGTGCCAGCCGAATCGACCTGAACCCAACTACCCAGCCCTGCCTCGGCGATCCGCGCACACAAAGCACCTTCGCCCATCGGCGAGCGGCAGATATTGCCCAGGCAGACCACCAGCAGCTTCATTGCGCCGCCTTCATCTGCGCCTCGGCGCGGTGCAGATCTTCCGGGGTGTCGATTCCTGGCGGGAACGGCGCTGGCGACAAGGCCACCGCGATGCGAAAACCAGCTTCCAGCACCCGCAGCTGCTCCAGCGATTCGATCCGCTCCAGATTGCCGGGCGGCATGGCGGCAAACTGCTGCAGGAAACCGGCCCGGTAGCCGTAGATACCGATGTGCCGCAGCCACTGCCCCGTCGGCAGCACATCGCGACTGCTGGCGAAGCCGTCGCGATGCCACGGAATCGGCGCGCGGCTGAAGTACAGGGCGTCCCCCTGCTCGGTCCGCACGAGTTTGACCACATTGGGATCAAACAAGGTCGGGGCATCCTCCACCAGCGTTGCCAGCGTCGACATCGGCGCGCCGCTGTCGGCGAGAATTCTTGCCACCGTTTGTATGCCCGCGGCCGGAGCGAACGGCTCGTCGCCCTGCAGGTTCACCACGATCACATCCTCGGCCCAACCGGCTTGGCGCGCGCATTCGGCCAGACGGTCGGTACCGGAGGCATGGGCGGGGTCTGTCATCGCCACATGGATGCCAGGCAATCCCGCCACCGCCTGCGCGATACGCGCATCGTCGGTGGCAACCCAGACTTCGCGGGCACCCGCGGCCAGGGCGCGACGCGCCACGTGCAGCACCATTGGTTCTCCGGCGATCAGCGCCAACGGCTTACCGGGCAAGCGCGTGGATGCATAACGCGCCGGAATGGCCACCACGAATTCGGGAACAGCGCTCATCTCAACTCCTTCCAGCATGCGCAACAACGGCCTGTCTCAGCCGCGGGAAAGCTTACCCAAGCGGTCCAGTAAGGCCACCCAGAATGCTGCCGGCAACTCGGCCTGCAACGGCACCGCGTAGTGCCACGCCGTGGCGAAGCCCTGGCATTTGACTGCGTCTTTTTCGGTCATCAATACCGGCAACTCGCTGCCGAAGGAAAGATCTTCCGCCGTATAGCGATGATGGTCGGCAAAGGCATGCGGCACCACGCCGATATCGCGGCTGCGCAGCATCTGGAAAAACCGCTGCGGATTGGCGATGCCGGCCACCGCGTGTACGCGCAGCCCCGCAAATGCCTTCAAGGGCTTGTCGCGACCGCCCTTCAGCGGCCGCGCCGATTCGATGGACAGACGCATCGCCCACTCGCCAAAACCGGCGTCTTCCGCCTGGGTGGATGCATCGCTGGTCTGTCCTAGATTGACCACACGGAAGTCACACTGCGCTGCGCGTGACCTCGGCTCGCGCAGCGGCCCGGCCGGCAGCAGCCGACCGTTGCCATAGCGGCGCACTGCGTCCACCACTTCGATTTCGATATCGCGCGCCAAGCGGTAGTGCTGCAGGCCATCATCGCAGACCACCACATCGCAGCCGGCATCGAGCAAAGCCTTGGCCGCCGCGACCCGATCCTTGTCCACCCGCACCGGCACGCCGGTCTTCCAGGCAATCAGCACCGGCTCATCGCCGCCCAGGCGCACGTCCATATCGGCGGTGACCCAACGCGCCGTATCGGCCTCATCGCGACCATAACCGCGACTGGCAACACCGGGCTTCCAACCCGCTTCACGCAGGCGGTTGACCAGTTCGATGGTCAGCGGGGTCTTGCCGGTACCGCCGGCAGTGATATTGCCGACCACGATCACCGGCAGCGCTACCTGCCGGGCGCGCAGCCAGCCACGTCGGTACAGGCTGCGACGCAGACCGGTTACCGCGCCATACAGTGGTGCAACCAGTCGCGCCAGCAGTGGCACCGGCGCATCGCCATACCAGTAGGCCGGCGTTTGCGGTCCTTGCTTGGCCATCATTCCTGCCTATCGCGGAACTGCATGCTATGCAGGTGTTCGTACAAACCGCCCATTGCCAGTAATTCTGCATGGGTACCACGTTCAACAATGCGCCCCTGGTCCATCACCAACACCTGGTCGGCGTGCTCGATGGTAGACAGGCGATGGGCGATGACCAGCGTGGTGCGGTCTGGCATCAGCTTCTGCAGCGCGTCCTGTACCAGTCGCTCGGATTCGTTGTCCAAGGCAGCGGTGGCTTCATCCAGGATCAGGATTGGCGCGTCCTTGAGCATTGCGCGCGCAATCGCCAGGCGCTGACGCTGGCCGCCGGACAGACGACCGCCCTTTGCCCCAACCGGCGCATCCACGCCCTGCGGCAGCTGCTCGACGAACTCACTGGCATTTGCGCCTTCGATCGCCCGCTGCAGCGCCTCTGCGTCGCGCTCCTGCAACTCACCATAGGCGACGTTCTGCGCGATGCTGCCGTTGAACAAAGTGACCTGCTGGCCAACCAAGGCAATCTGCCGACGAAGATCGGCCAGCTTGTAGTCCTGCAACGGGTGACCGTCGAGCAGTATCTGACCGGCTTCAATTTCATAGAAGCGCGGGATCAACTTGATCAGGGTCGACTTGCCACTGCCGGAACGTCCAACGATGGCGGTTACCGTGCCAGGCTTGGCGATGAAGCTGACGTCTTCCAGCGCCGGCTTGGTCTGCCCTACATAGCGGGCAGTGACATGACGGAACTCCAACAGGCCCTTGGCGCGCTGCAGCGGAACAATGCCGCTGTCGACTTCATCTTCGGCATCCAGCACGACGAACAGACGCTGTGCCGAGGCAATGCCACGCTGGGTCATGTTCTGCACGTTGGTCAGCTGTTTCAATGCGGGAATGATCGCCAGCATCGCCATCAACAGACCGACGAAATCCCCCACTGTCAGCCGCCCTGCAGCTGCTTCGTGACCAGCGATAAGCAGCAGCGCAGCCAGGCCGACTGCACCGATCAACTGCACCATGCTGGAAGAAATGCTGCGCGTAGCCTCAACTTTCATCGCCAATCGCAGATTGGTATTTGCCAACCCGGTATAGCGATCCAACTCGGCCGGCTGCGCACCGTAGATCTTCACTTCCTGATGGCTGGACAGCGCTTGGTCGGCTGACTGCAACAGATCCGCACCGCTCTCCTGGATACGGTGACTGATGCGCCGGTAGCGCTTGGCCACAATGTTCATCACCCAGGCCAGAGGCGGTGCCAGCACGAAGATCGCAAGCGTCACCTGCCAGCTGTAGTACAGCATCACTGCCAACGAACCCAGCGCCTGCAGTGATTGCTGCAGCACCACCTTCATCGCATCAATCGCAGCCTGTGCCACCTGGTCGCTGTCCGAGCCCAGCCGTACCAACATCGATGGCACTGGCTCCGAGTCAAAGCGCTGTCCCGGCAGCCGCAGGTACTTGCCCAGCACCAGCACCCGGAAATCACGGGCGATGCTGCGTGCAGCTTTGCCCATGCCCATGTCGGTCAGATAACCGGCCACACCACGCAGCAGGAACAAACCAATGACGGCCAACGGCATCCACTGGTTGATGTCCTTCGGGTTCACCAGACTGTTGGTGATCGGGCTCATCAAGATCAGGAAGCCACTGCCTGCACCGGCCTCGATCAACATGCCCAGGCCTGCCATCAACAACAGCGCCCGATAGGGCTTGGCGGAGCTCAACAAGCGCTTGTAAATCTTCCAGGCCGATTCGTTATCACTCATTGCTTGGCCTCCGGTGCGGTTGCAATCGCAATCCGGCGAAAGCCGAGTTGACCCAAGGCATCCTGCGCTGTCACCACGGCCTGATAGGGCGTGCGCGCATCAGCCCGCAGCAACACTGTCTGCTCACGATCGGCACCGGCCAACTGCGCGATGATCTGCTTCAACGATTCGATGTCGGTGCGCAGCACTTCCTGATCGTTGACGAAGTAACGACCATCGGCATTGACCAATACGCTCAGCGAGCTCTGCGGCGAGCTGGTCTTCTGGTCGCTGGCCGTGGGCAACTGCACCTGCAGCGTCGAGCGCGCATCAAAGGTGGTGGTGACCACAAAGAAGATGATCAGCACCAGGATCACATCGATCAATGGCACCAGATCGATATGCGGCTCATCCTGGGTGCTATTGCTACCAATCCGCATGGGTTCAGACCTTCTCGGTTGCCGCCGGACGCGGCGCGGCGGCCTTGCTGGCAGCCATCACCGCCGGCCGGCCATCAAGTGCATCCAGCAACGCACTGGCTTCCTGCTCCATCTCGATCACATAGCCATCGATCAGGCCACGGAAGTAACGATGGAACATCAAGGCCGGGATCGCCACCATCATGCCGGTTGCGGTACACACCAGCGCCTTGCCGATACCGCCAGCGAGCTGGCCGACATCGCCGACACCGTGATCGAGAATGCCCAGGAACATCTGGATCATGCCGACCACCGTGCCCAACAAGCCGAGCAACGGGCCAGCCGAGGCAATGGTGCCGAGGGCATTGAGGAAACGGCCCATCCGGTGCACCAGATGGCGGCCAGTGTCTTCGATACGCTCACGGATCTGGTCACGTGGGCGATTGCGCGCCTCAAGCGCGGCCGCCAGCAATGCACCCAACGGCGAGTTGGCGCGCAGGGAGTCAATATGCGAGGCATCCAGCTTGCCGCGAGCGGCCCAGTTGCGGACCTCCTGACCCAGACCCGGCGGCAGCACCTCGTTACGGCGCAGGCTCCAGAAACGCTCCAGGACGATCGCCAACGCCAGCACGCCCAACAACAGCAACGGCACCATCGGCCATCCGCCGGCTTTGACCAATTCCCACACGTTTCAACCCTCCGGCGCCGTGGCCGCGTATTTGATGTCAGATAGGATAGCAGCCGCCCGCACCCGCTCAGCGGCGTCCCATAGCCTTGAACGCCAGATTCTGCGCTCACGCAACTGTAAACCCTCCCTGCCCAGCCAGACCTGTAGCGCCCCGCTCCCGGCCGTGGTCAGCACCTCGGCCCCGGAACGCTGCCAGCGCGCCACCACGTCACCCCGCGGGTGACCGAAGCGATTGCCATGGCCACTGGAGATCAGCGCCAGCCGCGCATCGGTTGCCGCGACAAAACGATGGCTGGAGGACCCTCCGCTGCCATGGTGGCCAACCAGCACAACATCAGCACGCAGCTTTGCCGGGATTTGCTTGAGCAGGCGCTGCTCGATCACCTCGCCGATGTCGCCGGTCAGCAAGGCCGCTCCATAAGCGCCCTGGACACGCAGCACGCAACTGGACTCATTGCCCAGATAGGGAAAACCTGGCGTGGGGTGTAGAAACTCAAACAGCACCCCGTCCCATTGCCAGGCCTGACCTGCCTCGCAGGTAGATTCGGCGTTTGTCCCCGAGCCCAGTCCTGGCGGCATCAATACCTGCGCAAGAGGCAGAACGCCCTGCACCGCCGCCAGTCCGCCGGCATGATCATGATCGCCATGACTGACCACCACCCGATCCAGACGCGGTACGCCCAAGGCACGCAATGCAGGCACCACCACCCGCTCGCCGGCATCAAAGCCATCAGCTACCGCCGGCCCGGTGTCGAACAGCAGTGTGTGCTGACTGGTACGCAGCAGCACTGCCAAGCCCTGCCCCACATCCAGCGTGACCAGCTCGAACTCGCCGGACTCGGGCTTGTCGCGCCATGGCAGGCATAGCGGCAACCACAGCAGAACGGCCAGGTACTTGCCCGGAACACCAGCCGGCAGCAACAGCCACACTGCCGCGAGCAATGCCAAAGGCAAGGCGAACCACACCGGCTCGGGCAGCCACCACAATGAATAGCGACCACTGCCCAGCAACTGGAACAGCGGCCAGCTCAGATCGAAGCACCATGCCGAGGCCCGCCAGGCCAGACCGCCCGCGTCACTGCAGACCGCCTCCAGTGCCGTACCGATCAGCGCCAGCGGCACCACGACCAGACTCCACCAGGGAATTGCGACCAGATTGGCCAATGGACCGATCGCCGAGGCCTGGCCGAACAACAGTACCGTCAGTGGCAACAGACCCAGCGTCGCAACGCGCTGCGCCGACAAAAACCCGCGCAGCCAATGTGTGCGCTCAGGCAGACACCACAGCAACCACGCCACCCCGGCAAAGCTCAGCCAGAAGCCAGCGGTCAACACCGACAATGGCGCCAGACACAGTACGAGCAATGCCGCCAAGGCCAATGCGCCAGCCACATCGACCGGCCTGCGCCCAAGTCGTGCCAGCACCACCACCGCAACCATCAACACGGTGCGCACCGTTGGCAAGCCGAACCCAGCCACTGCCGCGTACGTCGTTGCTCCAAACAACGCACCAATAGCAACAGCTTGCGGACGCGGGCAATAGCGGCCGCACCAAGGCAGCAGGCGCCAGAGCCCTGCCACCAACCATGCTGCGCACAGTGCAACCATGCCAACGTGAAACCCCGAGATTGCTATCAGATGGGTCAGGCCGGTTGCGCGCAGCACCTGCCAGTCGCCCTCGCCAAGACCGCGTGTATCGCCTAGCGCCAGGGCCTGAACATGGCGCGAGGACGCGGCCGGAACCTGTGCTGCGATCCGCGCGGCCATGCGTTCACGCCATGCTGCCAGGCCTGCAGCTGCAGCCAACCGTTGCGGTGCAGGCGAATGGCGCACGACTCCGTTGGCGGCAATGCCTTGCGCCAGGGCGTGTCTCTCGGCGTCAAAGCCACCGGGGTTGATCAGTCCTCGCGGTGCGCGCAGGCGCAGATTCAACCGCCAGCGTTCGCCCGCGTGCAGCTGCATTCGCGGACCGGACTCTGTCGCACCGAAGTCGTCGTACCAGGCGACCTGCGCCACGCGCCCGCGCAGGTCTGCAGGGAGATCAGCACCGGCATCCAAGCGTAGTTGGAAACGAGTACGGCGAACCTCATGCTGGGGAAGGCTGCTTACAACGCCAGTTACCGTGATTTCCTGCGCCTCCCTGTGTGCCACCAGTTGCTGATCCAAGCCCCAGCCTGCATGCAGGCAAGTCCAGCCCAAGCCGGCCAACATCGCGCCCAGCCAGCGACCGTTCGGAGCTGCGACCCATAACAAAACGCCTGCCGACAATGCTGCCCAGCGCAGCCAAGCCGGGGGCAAAGCTGGCGCCAGGATGGCCATGCAGATACCGGCCAGAAAACACGCAGCTACAGCCTTTCCGGCGAACGCGATGTTTGAGTGATGTTGAATCGCCTTGCCCGCACTTCGCCAAGCTGCCATATCCACTCCCGCTTGCACCTTGGGGAATGCTGGCAGGCGTGTGTTTGCACGCTATCGGCCGAAGCAGGTGATTGCGGATCAGGGATAGAGAGTGCCGGCTGTACACGCAGCCATGCTGCACTGGGTAAGGCCCGCAAAAATCCTGTAGAAGCGGCATCAGCCGCGAAGCTGGCAGCAATGAAACACCGGCTATACCTTCAATCTGGTCGGCTATCGGCTTCGCGGCTGATGCCGCTCCTACAAAACCTGATGAATTGTCGGGACAGTCCCTGCCGAGCATCGCTCGGCACTACAGGCCATGCTTCGCGGCTGCTGCCGCTCCTACAAAACCTGATGGATTGCCGGGAAAGCCTCTGCCGAGCATGGCTCGGCACTACGGGTGCTCGCGCGCCATGCTTTGTGGGAGCAGTGTCAGCCGCGAAGCTGGCAGTAACGAGACATCGGTGATGTCCGCAATCTGATCGACTATCGGCTTCGCGGCTGCTGCCGCTCCTACAAAACCTGATGGATTGTCGGGACAGCTCCTGCCGAGCATGGCTCGGCACTACGGGTGCTCGCACGCGATGCTTTGTGGGAGCGGCGTAAGCCGCGAAGCTGGCAGTAACGAAACTCCGGTGATGCCCGCAATCTGATCGGCTATCGGCTTCGCGGCTGCTGCCGCTCCTACAAAACCTGATGTATTGCCGGGAAGGCCCCTGCCGAGCATGGCTCGGCACTACAGGAGGAGGGGCTAGCCGTCCAACAGCTGTTTGCCGGGCAAAAGAAAAGCGGGCACAAGGCCCGCTTTTCTTCTCAGCGATACAACACCGCAGCCTTATTCGGCCGGGGTGCCCTCGCCTTCTTCGACTGCCTTCATCGACAGGCGGATACGGCCCTGCTTGTCGACTTCCAGCACCTTGACCTTGACCAGATCGCCTTCCTTCAACACGTCGCCAACCTTCTCGACGCGGTCGCTGGAGATCTGCGACACGTGGACCAGACCGTCCTTGCCCGGCAGGATCGTGACGAATGCACCGAAGTCCATGATCTTGGCGACCTTGCCTTCGTAGATGCGGCCCGGCTCGACGTCCGAGGTGATCTGCTCGATGCGGGCCTTGGCGGCCTGTGCAGCGGCGTTGTTCACCGAAGCAATGGTGATGGTGCCATCGTCCTGGATGTCGATCTGGGTGCCGGTTTCCTTGGTGATGGCCTGGATGGTGGAACCACCCTTGCCGATCACTTCGCGGATCTTGTCCGGGTGGATCTTGATGGTCAGCAGACGCGGCGCGTAATCCGACAGCTCGGCACGCGGGGTGGTCAGGCCATGAGCCATTTCACCCAGGATGTGCAGACGGCCAGCCTTGGCCTGCTGCAATGCCTGCTTCATGATTTCTTCGGTGATGCCTTCGATCTTGATATCCATCTGCAGGGCGGAGATGCCCTCGGCGGTACCGGCGACCTTGAAGTCCATGTCGCCCAGGTGATCTTCGTCACCCAGGATGTCGGACAGGACGACGAAACGCTCGCCTTCCTTGACCAGACCCATGGCGATACCCGCAACCGGCGACTTGACCGGCACGCCGGCGTCCATCAGGGCCAGCGAGGAACCGCAGACCGAAGCCATCGACGAGGAGCCGTTGGATTCGGTGATTTCCGACACCACGCGAATGGTGTACGGGAAGGCTTCCAGCGACGGCATCACAGCCAGCACACCGCGCTTGGCCAGACGGCCGTGGCCGATTTCACGACGCTTCGGCGCACCGAAACGACCGCACTCACCGACCGAGTAGGGCGGGAAGTTGTAATGGAACAGGAAGTTTTCCTTGTACTCACCGGCAACGGCGTCGATCACCTGGCCATCACGGGCGGTGCCCAGGGTGATGGTCACGATGGCCTGCGTTTCACCGCGGGTGAACAGCGAGGAACCGTGGGTACGCGGCAGCACGCCGGTCTTCACGGCGATCGGGCGGACGGTGTCCAGCGCACGGCCGTCGATGCGGACCTTGGTGTCCAGCACCGAGTTACGCATGGTGCTGTATTCCAGCTCGCCGAATTCCTTCGACAGCTCGGCCGAGTTCCAACCTTCAGCGGCAACGCGGCCAGCCAGGGTCTCGACCACGTCCTTCTTGATCGCCGAGATGGCGTCACGACGCTGCAGCTTGTCACGCACCTGGAAGGCTTCGCCGAGCTTGCCGCCGACGGCTTCCTGCAGGGCGCTGATCAGCGCGGTGTTCTTGGCCGGGGCAACCCAATCGCTCGGCTTGGTGCCGGCTTCAACGGTCAGTTCGTTGATCGCGTTGATGACCTTCTGCATTTCGCGGTGACCGAAGGTCACGGCGCCCAGCATCACGTCTTCGGACAGCAGTGCGGCTTCGGATTCCACCATCAGCACGGCATTGGCGGTACCAGCGACCACCAGCTCCAGCTGCGATTCCTTCAGCTCCGACACGGTCGGGTTGAGGATGTACTGGCCGTCCTTGTAACCAACCTTGGCAGCGCCGATCGGGCCCTTGAACGGGGTGCCGGCCAGCGACAGTGCGGCCGAAGCACCAATCAGGGCAGCGATATCGCCGTCCACTTCCGGGTTCAGCGACATCACCGTGGCGATGATCTGCACTTCGTTCTTGTAGTCTTCCGGGAACAGCGGACGGATCGGGCGATCGATCAGACGCGAGATCAGCGTCTCTTTTTCGGTCGCACGGCCTTCACGCTTGAAGAAGCCACCCGGGATACGGCCACCGGCGTAGAACTTTTCCTGGTAATCAACGGTCAGCGGGAAGAAGTCCTGGCCTTCGCGCGCGCTCTTGGCGGCGACGGCAGTGACCAGCAACACGGTGTCGTCCATCTTGACGATGACTGCGCCGCCGGCCTGACGGGCGACTTCGCCGGTTTCAAGCGTGACGGTGTGTTTGCCGTACTGGAAGGTTTTGGTGATTTTTGCCACGGGGGATCCTTGAAATGCTTTCTTCGATTGGTCCGTTGCCAGCCCATGCCGGTAACGGCTGGCCGGGCGGTTCCGGCCGGTCTACTACGATTTTGAAGCGCTTAAAACAAAGCCGCGGCGCATCGCTGCGCCGCGGCGGATATCGATTAGCGGCGCAGGCCGAGCTTTTCGATCAATGCTTTGTAACGTGCGACATCCTTCTTCTTCAGGTAGTCGAGCAGGCTACGGCGGCGATTGACCATCTGCAGCAGACCACGGCGGCTGTGGTGATCCTTCTTGTGTTCCTTGAAGTGGCCGGTCAGCAGTTCAATGCGAGCGGTCAGCAGGGCGACCTGGACTTCCGGTGAGCCGGTGTCAGCAGCGGCGCGCTTGTTTTCTTCAATTACTTTCTGGGTGTCGATCGACATGGTTTTTCTCTTCAGATGCGGGGCCGGCAGGAACGTCTCATGACGCACCGCGAAGCTCGCCGATTAATAGGCTGCCTACCGAAGCAGGCAGTTGCCCTTTCTAGGGCCGCAAAATTGTAACGGTCACAACCATCCGGGACAAGGCGGGAGTGCCGTTAAAGGTACTGTTCGTCCCTGCCCGTTCAGAGATTGAAGCGGCGCTGCGGGCCCAACCGCCCACCTTCTTCGACCTGGCCCAGACCCAGTGGCTTGCCACTTTCGCCGTAAACCACCACCAACCCTGCCGGCCAAGCCGGATTGCGCAGACGCTGACCGAGGCAGAACCGAGCCGCCTGGCCGGCATCCAGCTCAACCCGGGCGAACTGACTCAAGCCTTGCTCGATCGGCAGCAACCAGTCCAGCAAGGCAGTTTCATCACCGGATTCGGCCACTGTGCGCAGCGCATCCAGGCCAATCATCTTCGGCGCCATGAATGGCTCCACCCACAGCCGGCGCAGCGCAGTGACATGTGCGCCACAGCCCAGCAACTCGCCCAAGTCGCGGGCGATGCTGCGGATATACGTGCCCGAGCCACAGGTCACGCGCAGCGACAGGCGCTCGCCTTCACGGGCCAGCACGTCGATTGCCTGCACCTGCACTTCACGCTCGGGTGCCTCGATGGCCTCACCACGACGGGCCTTGGCGTACAGCGGCTCGCCGCCCTGCTTCAGCGCCGAGTAAATCGGCGCACGCTGCAGGATCGTGCCGGTCAGGGTGGCCAAGACCGCCTGAAGCTGCACATCGCTGAATTCGGGTACGGGCCGCTCGCGCAACACGGCACCGTCGGCATCATCGGTATCAGTGGTGCTGCCCAGCCGGATCTCGGCGTCGTAGGCCTTGGCCGAGCCCAGCAACAGGCCGGCGATCTTGGTCGCCTCGCCGAAGCACAGTGGCAGCAAGCCGGTGGCCAGCGGATCAAGGCTGCCGGTGTGACCGCCCTTTTCAGCACGGAACAGGCGACGCGCAACCTGCAGCGCGGTGTTGGAGCTCATGCCTGCCGGCTTGTCGAGCAGAACGATGCCGTCCAGGCGGCGGAATTGGATTCGGGGACGCATGCAACACCATAGGCGGGCCGGTGCGCACGCGGCACACCTGGCGGAAAACGAAAAAGCCGTCTGCGCCAACGCGCAGGCCAGACATGACAACAGCCCTTACGGGCTGCTGCGATTACTCTTTATCGGTGCCTTTGTCGGCGTCGGACTCAGGCTCCGCCAGCGGCACCAGGTCGCGCAGCAGATTGTCGATGCGCTCGCCACGGTCGACGGAATCGTCGTAGTGGAAATGCAGCTCCGGCACATGCCGCAGCTTCATTGCCTTGGCCAGCGACATGCGCAGCTCAACCGTCAGTTCGCGCAGCCCCTTCATCGCCTCATCCGCACGTTCCGGCATCAGCGCGGTGACGAAGATCTTGGCGTGGGCCATGTCACGGGTGACTTCCACGTCCGACACACTGACCGAAGGCAGGCCGAATTCACGCACGGCGGCATGCACCAGTGTGCCCAGATCACGGCGGATCTGAGCGGAAACACGGTCGGTACGATGGAAAGTCTTAGGCATCAGGCAAGTATCAGCAATAAAGAGTGAATTTCAATGAAACCGGAAGGGAACCGCTCGCTGCAACCGCATTGACGGCTACAACTCACGATTCCCCAACCCGACCGCTGCAGGCCCCGCTCATCAGGACCCGCCTCAGCGCGTCCCGACTCCCGGCACCTCGATCGCAGCCGTTACAGCGTGCGCGGCACTTCGATACGCTCGAAGCACTCGATCTGGTCGCCCGGCTTGACGTCGTTGTAAGCCTTCACGCCGATACCGCACTCGGTACCGTTGCGAACTTCTTCGACGTTTTCCTTGAAGCGACGCAGCGATTCCAGCTCGCCTTCGAACACCACCACGCTGTCGCGCAGCACGCGGATCGGCTTGTTCCGCTTCACCACGCCTTCGATGATCATGCAGCCTGCAACCGCGCCGAACTTGGAGCTGCGGAACACGTCGCGGACCTGGGCGATACCGATGATCTCTTCGCGGATTTCCACGCCGAGCAGACCGGAAGCTACCTGCTTCACCTGATCGATCACGTCATAGATGATCGAGAAGTAACGCAGATCAACGCCGTTGGATTCAATGATGCGACGGGCCGAAGCATCCGCACGCACGTTGAAGCCGATGACGGTGGCCTTGGAAGCCACAGCCGAGTTGGCGTCGGACTCGGTGATGCCGCCCACACCGGAGTGGATCACGTTGATGCGGATGTCGTCGCTGGACAGCGCGACCAGTGCCTGGCTCAGCGCCTGCACAGAACCCTGCACGTCGGCCTTGATCAGCAGGTTCAGCACCTGCTGGCCTTCGCCCTTGCCCAGCTGCGACATGATGTCTTCCATGCGGCTGCCGGCAGTGGCGACCAGACGCGACTCGCGGCGCTTGGTTTCACGCGTCTGCGCGACGTCCTTGGCCAGACGCTCGTCTTCAACCACGACGAAGTCATCACCGGCTTCCGGCACACCCGACAGACCCAGCACCTGCACCGGAATCGACGGACCAGCCTCGGAGACCTGGGCGCCGGTTTCGTCAAACAGTGCACGCACGCGGCCGTACTGGATACCGCATACCAGGTAGTCGCCCTTCTTCAGCAGACCCTGTTGCACCAGCACCGTCGCGATCGGGCCACGGCCCTTGTCCAGCGAGGATTCGATGACCACACCGTTGGCGCGGCCATCGGCCACGGCCTTCAGCTCCAGCACTTCGGCCTGCAGCGAAATCGCGTCCAGCAGGTCGTCGATACCCAGACCGGTCTTGGCCGAGATCTCCACCATCTGCACGTCACCACCGAAATCTTCGGCCACGACCTGCTCAGCAAGCAGTTCGTTCTTGACGCGCATCGGGTCGGCCGAGGCCTTGTCGATCTTGTTGATTGCCACCACGATCGGCGCGTTTGCGGCGCGGGCGTGCTGGATGGCCTCCTTGGTCTGCGGCATCACGCCATCGTCGGCGGCGACAACCACCACCACGATATCGGTCAGCTGCGCACCACGTGCACGCATCGAGGTGAACGCGGCGTGGCCCGGGGTATCGAGGAAGCTGATCACGCCCTTCGGCGTGGTCACATGGTAAGCACCGATGTGCTGGGTGATACCACCGGCTTCGCCGTTGGCAACCTTGGTGCGGCGCATGTAATCCAGCAGCGAGGTCTTGCCGTGATCGACGTGGCCCATGATGGTCACGACCGGTGCACGCGGCACAGCCACGCGCTCATCGGCACCAGTGATTGCCAGCAGTGCATCTTCGGCATCGTTGGCGTTGGCGCGCACGACGGTGTGGCCGAGCTCTTCAACAACCAGCGCAGCGGTGTCATGGTCGATGGTCTGGGTGATGGTAGCCATCACGCCCATCTTGAACAGCGCCTTGACCACCTCGCCGCCCTTGAGCGCGAGCTTCTGCGCCAGATCGGCTACGGTGATGGTGTCGCCGACGGCGACTTCACGCACCACCGGTGCGGTCGGACGTTCGAAGGCGTGGCTACCGCCACCGCTACGCGATGCCTCATTGCCACGGCGACCCTGCGGTGCACGTGCACCCGGACGACCGCGCGAATTACTGTTGTTGCCATTACCGCGACGGGCACGATCAGACGCCGACAGGTGCAGCTGGCCACCAAAACGGTTGCCATCACCGCCACCTTCATTGCGCTTGCCCGGCTTTGCATTGGCATTTGCATTGGCGTTGTTGCCGCGGTCATCGCGCGCCGGTGCACGGGCTGGTGCAGCGGCGGCTGCCGGACGCGCTGCGCGCGGTGCCGGAGCTGCCGGTGCGGGTGCCGGCGCCGGCTTTGCAGCAGCGGCCTTGGCAGCCTCTTCAGCCGCGAGCTTCTCGGCTTCAACGCGAGCAGCCTCGGCTTCTTCAGCGGCCTTCTTGGCTGCAATACCTTCGTCGCGGGCGCGATCCTTCTCGGCCAGCATGCGCTGCTCGTCGAGATTGCGCTGACGCGATTCTTCGAGCTTGCGCAGGATATCGGCGCGCTCTTCGGACGGCGTCATCGCAGGCTTGCCACCTTCCGGCTTTGCATAGGTGCGCTTCTGGCGCACTTCCACATTGACGGTGGTCTTGCTGCGGCCAGCGTTGACGGTCACTTCCTGATGCTTGCGGCGATTCAGGGTGATCTTCTTGGCTGCGGCTTCGGCGTCTTCGACCGGCTGCTCTTCCTTGCCGTGCGAACGGCGGAGGAAGCCAAGCAGCTTCACTTTCTCGGTACTGGTGACGACCTGGTCGGGACCGCTGAACTTCATCCCGGCCTGGGACAGCTGTTCAAGCAGTTTCTCGACCGGCGTATTGACCAGTTCGGCGAGCTTGCGGATGGTGGTTTGCTGCGACATTCGGATCCTATGATCTTGTTTGCGCCCCCTCGTCACGAACGAAGGCAGCGCGGAGTCTACGCCCTGAGCGGCTCAGGGCACTGTTCATCGCTGGCTCATTCGCCGCGCTCCAGGCGGGCGATCTCCTCGGCGCGGGCTGCCAGGACCAACGCCGCGGCGCGCTCCAGATCCATGCCCTCGATGCCGAACTCCAGAACCTCGTCGGCAGCCAGATCCGACAGATCCTCACTTGTGCGCACGCCGTGGCCAGCCAGCGCATACGCCGTAGCCTCATCCATGCCCTTCAGCGCCAGCAGATCTGCTGCCGGCACATCGCCGTCAGCACCCTCTTCCACCGCCAGCGCTTCATTGAGCAGCGCATCGCGGGCGCGGGCACGGAGTTCTTCAACGATATCTTCGTCGAAGCCTTCCACTGCCAGCAACTCACCAACCGGCACGTAGGCGATTTCTTCCACCGTACCAAAACCTTCGGACACCAGGATGCCGGCGATTTCCTCGTCCACTTCCAGCTTGTCCATGAACAGCTGACGGGCGACGCCCTGCTCGGCTTCCGACTTGGCGGTCACCTGGTCCTGGGTCATCACATTCAGCTGCCAACCGGTCAGGCGGCTGGCCAGACGCACGTTCTGGCCGCCCTTGCCGATTGCCTGGGCCAGGCGATCTTCCGCCACGGCCAGGTCCATCGAATGCTTTTCTTCGTCAACGATGATCGACTGGACTTCAGCCGGTGCCATCGCATTGATGACGAAGTTGGCCGGGTTGTCGTTCCACAACACGATATCCACGCGCTCGCCATTGAGCTCGTTGGACACTGCCTGCACGCGCGAACCGCGCATGCCGATGCAGGCGCCGATCGGATCGGTGCGGGTGTCGTGGGCCAGCACGGCGATCTTGGCGCGGTCGCCCGGGTCACGTGCACAGGCCTTGATCTCAACCAGGCCCTGGCCGACTTCCGGCACTTCCAGCTTGAACAGCTCGATCATGAATTCCGGGGCAGCGCGGCTGATGAACAGCTGCGGGCCACGCGGCTCCGAACGCACTTCGGCCAGGTAACCGCGTACGCGGTCGCCGGCACGCAGCGTGTCACGCGGAATGCCCTTGTCCTTCGGAATGAAGGCCTCGGCATTGCCGCCCAGATCAACATAGATGTTGCCGCGCTCAGCGCGCTTGACCACACCGGTGACCAGTTCGCCAACGCGGTCTTTCCACGCATCCACCACCTGCTGGCGCTCGGCTTCGCGCACACGCTGGACGATGACCTGCTTGGCAGCCTGTGCTGCGATACGGCCGAAATCGGGGTTTTCAATCTGCTCTTCGATGTAGTCGCCGACTTCAACGCCGTCGGCCTCATCGATAGCGTCCATCAAACGGATCTGACGGTCCGGCGACTCCATCACCACGTCATCAGCAACCACTTCCCAGCGACGGAAAGTTTCGTAGGTGCCGTCCTTGTGGTTGATCGAAACGCGCGCCAGGACTTCTTCCTCGGCATAACGCTTCTTCGCGGCAGAAGCCAGTGCGGCCTCGATCGCGTCAAAAATGACTTCACGCGGCACGCCCTTCTCGTTGGCGACTGCGTCAACTACCAGCAAAAGTTCCTTGCTCATCGGCTCACTCCGCGCGCGGCTTTTTGGCCGCCGTTTCGTTATTGGAATTATTCTTGGTCTTGCCCTGCTTGGGGGCCGGACCCGTCGGTTTGGTCGGTGCCAGGCCAAGCGCGGCCCAGTCCGGAATGATGCGTGCCTTGTCGATGTTGTCGAACGAAGCCACAAACGGCTTGTTGTCGACCACAAACGTCACCGTGCCCTGCTCCAGGTCAACCGCGACGATTTCGCCCTGCAGGCGACGGCGGTTTTCCTGTGGCAGCTTCAAGCCGACCTTGGCGGATTCACCAATGGCGCGCTCGAACTGCTCCAGCGAGAACAACGGACGGTCCACGCCCGGCGAAGACACTTCCAGCGTGTAATTGCCGCTGATCGGGTCCTCGACGTCCAGCTGCGCGGAAACCTCGCGGCTCACCCGCTCGCAGTCTTCAACGTTGACCATGCGCTCAGGCTGCTCGGCCAGCGGCACGTCGATATACAGGCGCAACGTTGCGCCGCCCGGGGCCGGCAGATACTCGGCGCCAAGCAACTCGAGCCCCAACGCCTGCACGGTGGGGCCCAGCAGATTCGCGATTTCAGTAGCCTTGTCGCTCACAGCCAGCCTTGATTCGTAAGTTAGAGAACGGTTGTTACCCAACCGGGGTTTCTGATTTCCAGAAACAGCAAAGGGCCCACGTGGGCCCTTTGTCCGTTTGGATCCGATGACCGGATCCCGGTTGCAAGAACGGAAGCAGCCGTTCTTGCGAGCCCAACTTTTGCCTCATCAACACATCGTGTTGCAAAGACCGAAGCTGGTAGCGGGGGCAGGATTTGAACCTGCGACCTTCGGGTTATGAGCCCGACGAGCTGCCAGACTGCTCCACCCCGCATCAGAAGCGGAATTATGAAGTAACCAAGTCGATAATGCAAGACTTATTTACTTCGCGTTTCTCTCTAACCGCTAGAGAAACCCGGAAAAACCCTTCCGGCTGAACCACTTATCAGGCGGTTCCGACCTTTCCGCTGGGCGGTGAGGTCGTCAACTCAGGAGGTGAATAATACACACTTCGCGCAGATTTGTAACGTCTTTTATTACAAATGTGCAAAAGAATTGCGCATCCACTCCATGATCGGGCCCAGACCCAGCGGCAGCACCAGCAGCAGCACGGAATTCACGCCCAGCACGATGCCCAGGATGCGGTCATTGTTGCGCGGCAGCGGCTCGCCCACCGGCTCATCGAAGTACATGACCTTGATGACACGCAGGTAATAGAAGCAACCAATCACAGCGCACAGCACACCGACCATTGCCAGCCACAGCAGGCCGCCATTGACGGCCGCGCTCAGCACCGACAGCTTGGTCCAGAAGCCCAGGAACGGCGGGATACCAGCCAGCGACGCCATGATGCACAGGACCAGGCCTGCCATCCACGGGCTGCGCGCGTTCAGGCCCTTGAAGTCCTCGATGTTCTCGGCTTCAAAACCAGCACGCGACATGGCGATGATCGCGCCGAATGCCGCCGTAGACATGATGGCGTAGGCGATGGCGTAGAACAGCGCCGCCGAATAGCCCGCCTCGCCGCCACCGGCGATGCCCATCAGCAGGAAGCCGATGTGCGACACGGTCGAGTAAGCCAGCATGCGCTTCAGGTTGCTCTGGGCGATGGCCATCAGGTTACCGATGACCAGCGACAGCGCGGCAAGGCCGGCCAGCACGTACTGCAGTTCGGCCGACAGCGGGCCAACGCCCATTTCCAGCAGGCGGTAGGCCATGCCGAACGCAGCCAGCTTCGGTGCCGAGCTGATGAACAGCGCGATCGGCGCCGGCGCACCCTGATACACGTCGGGCAGCCACATATGGAACGGTGCGGCGCCCAGCTTGAAGGCAACGCCGGCAACCATGAACACCGCACCGGTCAACAGCAGCAGGCGCTCATCGGAATGAGCAATGGATGCATGGATAACGTCCAGGTGCAGCGAGCCGGTGGCGCCATAGATCAGCGACATGCCGTACAGCAGCAGGCCGGACGCCAGCGAACCCAGCACGATGTACTTCATGCCGGCTTCGGCCGCGAGCTTGTTCTCACGGTTGCTGGCAACCAGCGCGTAGGAGCACAGCGCCAGCAGCTCAAGGCCCAGGTAGACCATCAGCAAGCTGCCGGCCGACACCAGGATCATCATGCCAGCGGTGGCGAACAGGATCAGCACCGGGATCTCGCCCTGGTACAGATTGCGCTCGCGCAGGTAGCTCCAGCCGTAGATCAGGCTCAGGCCGCTGACCAGCACTACGACGGTCTTCATGACGTCAGCAGCGTTGTCACGGATGAACATCCCGTGGAATACCTCGCCCTGCCCGCCCACGCCGTTCAACAGCATGATGAAGGCGACAGCGAGGATCGCCACCGAAATGAAGTGGGTCCAGACCTTGTGCTTGGTGCTGATGAACAGATCAAGGATCAGCAGGGCAAAGGCACCGCCAATCACTACCAGTTCGGGCAGCAACGGCAGCAGGTCGGTCATGGTCAACGGCAGGGGCGTCGGCGTGGTCATCATCAAATCCTGGAATCAATACTCTCGACGAGCCGCTTACAGCAGCTTGCTAGAAGCGATCTGCATCGCCAGATGGGCAATGGACGGCTCCATCAGATCGGTCAACGGCTTGGGATAGAAGCCCAGCACCAGCGTACCGACCGCAAACACGGTCATTACCAGCCACTCACGACCATTCATGTCCTTCAGCTCGGCGACGTGGGCGTTGCCCACCTCACCGAAGAACACTCGCTTATAAAGCCACAGCGAATACGCAGCACTGATGATCAGCGTAGTAGCAGCGCCCAGGGCAACCAGCGGGTTCCACTGGAATGCAGCCAGCACGATCATGAACTCACCAACGAAGCCGCTGGTGCCCGGCAGGCCGGAGTTGGCCATGAAGAACAGCAATGCAAAGGCAGCAAACCACGGCATCACATTGACCACGCCGCCGTAATCGGCGATGCGGCGGCTATGCATGCGGTCATACAGCACGCCCACGCAGGAGAACATCGCGCCGGACACAAAGCCGTGCGAAATCATCTGCACCATGGCGCCCTGCAGGCCCAGGCGAGCGGCGTCGGCGCTGCCGGCATCACGTACCAGCCACAGCGCGATGAAGGTACCCAGGGTGACGAAACCCATGTGCGCGACCGACGAATAAGCAATCAACTTCTTCATGTCGTCCTGCACCATCGCCACCAGGCCAACGTAGATCACCGCCACCAGCGACAGCGCGATCACCAGCCATGCCCACTCGTGGCTGGCATCGGGGACGATCGGCAGGTTGAAGCGCAGGAAGCCGTAGCCACCAATCTTCAGTGCGATCGCCGCCAGGATCACCGAACCGGCGGTCGGCGCTTCAACGTGCGCGTCCGGCAGCCAGGTGTGTACCGGGAACATCGGCACCTTGACCGCGAAAGCGATCAGGAACGCGAAGAATATCCAGGTCTGCTCCTTGCCCGACAGCTGCAGCTGATACAGGTCAACCAGCTGGAAGCTGCCGCCCTTCAGGTACAGATAGATCAGTGCCACCAGCATCAGCACCGAGCCGAGGAAGGTGTACAGGAAGAACTTCATCGCCGCGTAGATACGACGCGGACCGCCCCAGACGCCGATGATCAGGAACATCGGGATCAGCATGGCTTCGAAGAACACGTAGAACAGCATCGCGTCGGTGGCGGCAAAAATACCGACCGTCACGCCTTCCAGGATAAGGAAGGCAGCCACGTACTGATTGACGCGCTTGTCGACCACGCCCCAGGCACCGATCAGTGCCAACGCGCCGATCAGCGTGGTCAGCAGGATCAGGGCGATGGCAATACCGTCAACGGCCAGGTTGTAGCCAATGTCGAACGCCGGGATCCACGGATGCTGTTCGACGAACTGCATCACGTCGGCAGCACCGCGGTCGTAGCCGCTGAGCAAGCCAAGGCTGAGCAGGAAGGTGAGCAATGCCACCGCCAGGGATGCCCAACGAGCAGCCTGGGCGTTACGCAAGGCGAGGATCAAGGCTCCGCCGATGATCGGCAGCCAAATGAGAATACTAAGTAGAGGCCAGTTCGACACGTCTTCTATTCCGTACAGGTCAACGCCAGAAATGCATCAGCACGCCCAACAGGGCAATCAGGCCGATGATCATCGCGAACGCGTAGTGGTAGAGGAAACCGGATTGGGTGCGGCGCAACAGGTTGGCAGCCAGGTCGACCAGACGCGCCGAACCATTGACCATCACCCCATCGACGACCGTGCTATCAACGGCACGGGCGGCCTTGCCGAGCTGCACACCACCGCCGGCAAAGCCGTCGATCCAGAGCTTGTCGAAGCCGTACTTGTTTTCCAGCACCGATACCACCGGTGCCAGGGTCTTGCGAGCTTGTCCTGCCAGCTCCGGCTTCCAGATGTAGAACACCCAGGCCAGCGCGAAACCTGCAACCGTCAGCCAGAACGCCGGCATCTGCATGCCGTGTACAGCATAGGCCACCGAACCGTGCCAGAACTCCTTGCCAACCGCGGCAATGGTATCGCGCGCCGGGTCGTAGAAATCGACGATGCCGGTGAAGAACGACATGGTCTGGCCGGGGATGCCGGCAGCGGCGGCATGGCCGTCCCAACCGGTACCAAACAGCATCGGGCCAATGGTGAAGAAGCCGATGAGAATGGACGGGATGGCAAGCAGGATCAGCGGAATGGTCACTACCAGCGGCGACTCATGCGGCTCGTGCGCGCCATGACCGTGGTGGTCATCGTGGCCGTGAGCATGATCAGCGTGGTGATCATCATGCGCGTCGCGGAAACGTTCCTTGCCGAAGAAGGTCAGGAACAGCAGACGGAAGCTGTAGAAACTGGTGACGATCACGCCACCCAGCACCGCCCAGTAACCGTACAGGGCAACCCAGCCAGCATCGGCAGCGTGCGCGTGCATCGCGGCAGCTTCGATGATGGTGTCCTTGGAGTAGAAACCGGCGAAGAACGGGGTGCCGACCAGGGCCAGCGTACCGATCCACATGGTGATGTGGGTAATCGGCATGTACTTGCGCAGGCCGCCCATCTTCATCATGTTCTGCTCATGGTGCATGCCCATGATCACCGAACCGGCACCGAGGAACAGCAGCGCCTTGAAGAAGGCATGGGTCATCAGGTGGAACACGGCGCCCGAGTAGGCCGACACACCCAGAGCAACCGTCATGTAGCCCAGCTGCGACAAGGTGGAGTAGGCAACCACGCGCTTGATGTCGGTCTGCACGATGCCGATCAGGCCGGTGAAGAACGCAGTGGTGGCACCGATGAACAGGATGAAGTCCAGCGCGGTCTGCGACAGCTCGAACAGCGGCGACATGCGGGTGACCATGAAGATACCCGCGGTGACCATGGTCGCGGCGTGGATCAGTGCCGAGATCGGGGTCGGGCCTTCCATCGAGTCCGGCAGCCACACGTGCAACGGCACCTGTGCCGACTTGCCCATCGCACCGATGAACAGGCAGATGCAGATGATGGTCGCCACGCTCCACTGGTTGTCGCCAATCAGCTGCACCATGGCGTGACCGGTGGTCTCAGTGCCCAGCACGGTGCTGGCATTGGCAAACACGGTTGCGTAGTCCAGCGAGCCGAAGGCCCACAGGATGCCGGCAATACCGAGCAGGAAGCCGAAGTCACCAACGCGGTTGACTAGGAACGCCTTCATGTTGGCGAAGATGGCGGTCGGCTTCTTGAAGTAGAAACCGATCAACAGGTACGACACCAGGCCCACCGCTTCCCAGCCAAAGAACAGCTGCAGGAAGTTGTTGCTCATCACCAGGGTGAGCATCGAGAAGGTGAACAGCGAGATGTAGCTGAAGAAACGCTGGTAGCCGTCGTCTTCGGACATGTAGCCGATCGAGTAGATGTGGACCAGCAGCGACACGAAGGTCACCACCACCATCATCATCGCGGTCAAACGGTCGATCATGAAACCGACGTGGGCCGCGTACTGGCCAACTTCAAAGAAGGTGTAGACGTTCTGGTTGTACGGCTGCGCCCCGCCCCACAACAGCTGGGAGAAGATGTAGACCGACAGGCCGCAGCTGATGGCCACGCCCAGGATGGTGATGTACTGGGCGCCCTTGCGCCCCACCTGACGACCGAACAGGCCGGCGATGATGCTGCCGAACAGTGGTGCCAGCACCACTGCAATCAACAGACTCTTGGAGAGAGTGATTTCCATCTTCGGATCAGCCCTTCAGCGAATCGACTTCGCCCACGTTGATGGTGTGGCGAGTACGGAACAAGGTCACCAGGATCGCGAGGCCGATTGCAGCTTCGGCCGCGGCCACGGTCAGGATGAAGAACACGAACAGCTGACCGGCGGTGTCGCCCAGCTCACGCGAGAAGGCGATGAAGTTGATGTTCACCGACAGCAGCATCAGTTCGATCGACATCAACAGCACGATGATGTTCTTCCGGTTGAGGAAGATGCCGGCAACGCTGATGCAGAACATCACAGCGCCCAGCGCGAGCATATGGCCCAGAGAAATCATGGCTTGGCCTCCTCGCCACCGTCATGTTGCGTATCGACCTGCACCACCGGCTTCTCGGCGGCCATCTTGACCATGCGCAGGCGGTCTTTTGCCTTGGTCATGGTCTGCTCGGTCGGGTTCTGCGTCTTCAGGCCTTCACGACGGCGCAGGGTCAGCATCACGGCTGCCACCACGGCCACGGTCAGGATCACGGCCGCGAACTCGAACGGCAGCAGGTATTCAGTGAACAGGCTGCGTGCCAGCCAGGTGATGTTGGACGTATCGGCGGCCACCGCAGCGGCGTTGTCCACCGGGAACGGCGCGGTGCGTGCCTTGATGCCGATCAGGGTCAGCATCTGCACCAGCATCACCACCGCGACCACCAGGCCGACCGGCAGGTAACGCACCCAGCCTTCTCGCAGGTTCGTCGTGTCGATGTCCAGCATCATCACCACGAACAGGAACAACACCATCACCGCGCCAACGTAGACCAGCACCAGGGTGACACCGAGGAACTCGGCCCCCACCAGCAGCCAGACGCAGGCAATGGAGAAGAACGTCAGGATCAAGCACAGCACGGCGTACACCGGGTTGCGCACACTGATCACCGCTGCCGCGGAAATGCCGGCAATGATGGAGAAGAACCAGAAACAAATATTTACCCAATCCATCTCAAGACCTCAGCGGAAGGCAGCGTCGGCGGCGCGGCGCTCGGCGATTTCGGCTTCAAGCCGGTCGCCAATTGCCAGCAGCTGCGGCTTGGTGATGATGTTCTCGCCACGCTTCTCGAAGTGGTACTCGAGAATGTGGGTCTCGACGATCGAGTCCACCGGGCAGCTTTCTTCGCAGAAGCCGCAGAAGATGCACTTGAACAGATCGATTTCGTAACGCGTGGTACGGCGGGTGCCGTCTTCGCGCTTGGCCGAGTCGATGGTGATCGCCAGTGCCGGGCACACCGCTTCGCACAGTTTGCAGGCGATGCAGCGCTCTTCACCGTTGGGATAACGGCGCAGGGCGTGCAGGCCACGGAAACGCGGCGACTGCGGGAACTTCTCCATCGGGTACATCACGGTGTACTTGGGCTTGAACGCGTATTTCAGCGTCAGCCACAAGCCGCCGAGCAACTCCAGGAGCAGCAGGCTTTTGAAATAGTGGGTGATCTTATTCATGAATCAAACGCCCTTCTGGATCACGCCGTAGAACACCATCAGTGCCGTCACCGCGATCCAGAAAATGGTCAGCGGGATGAACACCTTCCAGCCCAGACGCATGATCTGGTCATAGCGGAAGCGCGGGAAGCTGGCACGGAACCAGATATACGCACTGGCGAAGAACAGCACCTTGAGCAGCAGCCACGGCCAACCGCCGGTCCAGATCCAGTTGATCCACGGCGAGATGTCCGCCGTGATCCAACCCTGGAGCGGGCTAAGCCAGCCACCGAGGAAGAAGATCGAGATCAGGAAGCTGACCAGGATCATGTTGGCGTACTCGGCCAGGAAGAACAGTGCGAACGCACCGCCGGAGTACTCAACCATGTGGCCAGCAACGATTTCCGACTCGCCTTCCACCACGTCGAACGGCGCGCGGTTGGTTTCGGCAACGCCGGACACCCAGTACACGACGAACAGCGGGAACAGCGGCAGCAGGAACCAGTCGAACAGACCCGAACTACCCTTCTGCGCGAGCACGATGTCGGTCAGGTTCAGGCTGCCGGCGGCGATCATCACGCCAACCAGGGCGAAGCCCATCGCGATTTCGTAGCTGACCACCTGTGCGGCCGAACGCATCGCACCGAGGAAGGCGTACTTGGAGTTGGAGGCCCAACCGGCGAGGATCACGCCGTACACCCCCAGCGAGGTCATCGCCAGCAGGTACAGCAGACCGACGTTGGCGTTGGACAGCACCAGCTTGTAGTCGAACGGAACCACTGCCCACGCCGCGAACGACGGTGCCAGCACGATCAGCGGCGCGATGATGTACATCGCCTTGTGTGCGCTGGCCGGGGCAATGATTTCCTTGAACAGCAACTTGGTGACGTCGGCGAAGGCCTGCAGCAGGCCGCCCAGACCGACATACATCGGCCCGTGGCGCACGTGCATCCAGCCGATCAGCTTGCGCTCCCACAGCACGTAGAAGGCAACCGAAATGATCACCGGCATGGCGATCAAGAGGATCTTGATCACCGTCCACAGCACGATGCCGATGTCACCCAGTGACATGAACCACTGGAACAAGGGGTCGATCGCGTTTAACAGCAACTCGTTCATGCAGCCACCACCGTTACCCGAGCGGCACCCAGCGGCGCGGTTGCGCCGTGGCCCGATTCAATCCACACCGTACCGGCGGCGACGCGGGCGTCGACCACAACCGACAGCGTGGCGCGACCAGCATCGGTACCGACCTTGGCCATCTGACCTTCGCTCAGCTGCAGACGCGCGGCATCATCGGCATTGAGCACGATGCGCGGATCATTGTTGAGCGGATGCGACTGCAGCGCCTGCGCACGACGCACAACGGCATCGGTGCGGTAGATCGCCGGGGTCGAGGCCACTTCAAAGCCCTCGCCTGTCAGCTGCGGCTGCGCCGAAGCGGCAACCTTGACCGTGACCGGCTGCAGACCCGCACGCAGACCTGCCAGATCGGTGAAACCGAAACCGGCCAACTGCATGTCACCACCCAGCGCACGCAGCACGCGCCAGCCCTCACGGGCCTCGCCCTGCAGCTTGCCGCCAGCACGGGCGACCTGGTTGCGGCCGTCCAGATTGGTCAGCGTGGCGTCGATTTCCGGCAGCGCGCCGATCGGCAGGATCACATCGGCCACATCGCGGGTCGAGGTGCAGGCGAAATGGCTGAAGGCCACAACCTTGGCACCAGCCAGCGCCTTGCGGGCAGCGGCGGTATCGGCGAAGTCCAGGCCCGGCTCGATGCCGTACAGGGCATAAGCCTTGCGCGGCTGCGCCAGCATTGCATTGACGTCCTTGCCGGCCGGCAGCACGCCAGCTTGGGCCAGGCCCAGTGCGTTGGCGCCCTGCGGGATGCGGCACAGCTTGGCGCCGGTAGCAGCGGCAAACGCGCTGGCAGCGGCACGGATGGCAGCGGCCTGCGGGTGATTTTCAGCAATCGCGCCAACGATGATGACGGTGTTGTTGCCGCCCTTCACCGCGTCGACCAGCTGCGCGTTGCCCAGGGCTTCAACGAAGCGCGACGGTGCAACGATGTGCTTGCCAGCCAGCTTGAACGCGAAGTCGAAATCAACCGGGTTGATCGAATGGATCTTGGCGCCGTTGGTGGTCTGCGCCTTGCGCAGACGGGCGTGCAGCAGCGGCAGTTCGTGGCGGATATTGCTACCCAGCACAACGATCTGATCCGCGTGTTCGATATCGGCCAGCGACATGCCAAACGCTTCAGCAACCGGCGCATCGGAGAAGTCGCGGTTGTTGATGCGGTGGTCGATGTTGTTCGAACCCAGGCCAGCGGCCAGGCGGGCCAGCAACGCGCCCTCCTCGTTCGAGGTTGCCGGGTGCACCAGCACGCCGAGCTCGTCGCCACGGTTGGCTTCGAAGATTTCGCGGGCAGCGGCCAGACCTTCGGCCCAGCTCACTTCCTTCCACTCGCCATTGACCTTCTGCAGCGGCTTGACCGCGCGGTCGGCTGCATACAGGCCCTGATGCGAATAACGATCGCGATCGGACAGCCAGCATTCGTTGACCAGCTCGTTGTCACGCGGCACCGCGCGCAGCACTTCGCCGCGACGGGTGTGCAGGAACAGGTTCGAGCCCATCGCATCGTGGTAACCCAGCGACTCGCGCGCGGTCAGTTCCCACGGGCGTGCCTTGAACTGGAACACCTTGTTGGTCAGCGCGCCGACCGGACACACGTCGATGACGTTGCCGGACAGTTCGGTGGTCAACGGCTTGCCGTCGTAGGTACCGATCTGCAGGTTTTCACCACGCGACATGCCACCCAGCTCGTAGGTGCCAGCGACTTCAGCGGTGAAGCGCACGCAGCGGGTGCACTGGATGCAGCGGGTCATCTCGGTGGCGACCAGCGGCCCCATGTCCTCGTCGACCACGACGCGCTTGCGCTCGTTGAAGCGGCTGACCGAACGGCCGTAGCCCAGCGACACGTCCTGCAATTCGCACTCGCCGCCCTGATCGCAGATCGGGCAGTCCAGCGGGTGGTTGATGAGCAGGAACTCCATCACCGAACGCTGGTACTTGAGCGCCTTTTCGTTGCGGGTCTGGATCTTCATGCCATCCATGACCGGAGTTGCGCAGGCCGGCGACGGCTTGGGCGACTTTTCAACGTCGACCAGGCACATGCGGCAGTTTGCGGCGATCGGCAGCTTCTCGTGGTAGCAGAAGCGCGGAATCGGGATGCCAGCCTTGTCGGCGGCCTGGATGATCATCGAACCCTTGGGTACGACCAGGGACTGACCATCGATATCGATGGTCACGTGATCCGGCGGTACGTTGGGATTTACCGGTTGCGCGCTCATGCGGCAGCAGTCTCCACCTTCTTGCCGTCAACCATCGAATGACCGTTGACGATGTAGTACTCGAATTCGTTCCAGAACTGGCGCAGGAAGCCTTGAATCGGCCACGCTGCCGCCTCACCGAACGCACAGATGGTGTGGCCTTCGATCTGGCCGGCAACCGTCTTCAGCTGATGCAGGTCTTCCATCGTGGCCTGGCCGGCGACGATGCGCTCCAGCACACGGTGCATCCAGCCAGTGCCTTCACGGCACGGGGTGCACTGGCCACAGGATTCCTTGTGGAAGAACTGGCTGATGCGGCAGGCGAACTTGACGCAGCAGACGCTGTCATCCAGCACCACGATGGCACCCGAACCCAGACCCGAGCCCAGTGCACGGATGGTGTCGTAGTCCATCGCCAACCCATTGAGCTGCTCGGCGGTCAGCACCGGCATCGACACGCCGCCCGGGATTGCGCCCTTCAGCTTGCGGCCCGGACGCAGGCCACCGGCCATCGCCAGCAGGTCGTCGAAGGTGGTGCCCAACGGCACTTCGAAGTTGCCGCCCTTGGTCACGCAACCGGAGACCGAGAAGCACTTCGGGCCACCGTTGTTGGTCAGGCTCAGATTCTTGAACCACTCCGCGCCGTTGCGGATGATCGCCGGCACCGAGGCATAGGTCTCGGTGTTGTTGATCGTGGTCGGCTTGCCGTACAGGCCGAAGTTGGCCGGGAACGGCGGCTTGTAACGCGGCTGGCCCTTCTTGCCTTCCAGCGATTCCATCAGCGCGGTTTCTTCGCCGCAGATGTAGGCGCCAGCGCCCAACGCGCCATAGATATCGATGTCGCAGCCGCTGCCCAGCACGTTCTTGCCCAGCCAGCCGTGCTTGTAGGCATCGGCCAGGGCCTGCTCGAAGTGCTCGAAAGGCTCGTGGTGGAACTCACCGCGCAGGTAGTTGTACGCCGCGGTCGAGCCGGTGGCGTAACAGGCGATTGCCATGCCTTCCACGACCGAGTGCGGGTTGTAACGCAGAATGTCGCGGTCTTTGCAGGTGCCTGGCTCGGATTCATCGGAATTGCAGAGGATGTACTTCTGCACATCACCCTTGGGCATGAAGGACCACTTCAGGCCGGTCGGGAAGCCCGCACCGCCACGGCCACGCAGGCCGGACTGCTTGACCATCTCGATGACGTCGGCCGGCGGGATCTTCTCTTCGAGGATCTTGCGCAGCGCGGCGTAGCCACCGGTCTTCAGATAGCTTTCGTACGACCACGGGGTGTCGTAATGCAGCGTGGTGTAGACCACGTTGTGCGGAAGCGGCGCCGGTCCAACCGGGCCCTTGGTTTCGTGGTGTGCCATGCCTTACTCCAGCCCGTCCAGCAGCGCGTCGACCTGGTCCAGCGTCAGGCGCTCGTGGTAATGGCCGTTGATGACCATCATCGGTGCGCCAGCGCAACCAGCCAGGCACTCTTCCTCTTTCTTGAGGTAGACGCGGCCGTCGGCGGTCGATTCACCGTGTTTGATGCCCAGCTTCTTCTCGCAGTGGCGGACGATGTCGTCGGCGCCATTGAGCCAGCAGCTGACGTTGGTGCAGATGGCGACGTTGTTGCGGCCAACCTTCTCGGTCTCGAACATCGAGTAGAAGGTTGCAACTTCGTACGCCCACACGAACGGCAGATCCAGGTACTTGGCCACGCCGGCGATCAACTCGTCGCTCAGCCAACCCTGGTTCTGCTCCTGTGCGGCATGCAGGCCCTGCAGCACCGCCGAACGCTTGCGGTCCGGCGGGAACTTGGACAGCCAGTGATCGATGTGAGCGCGCGTCTTGTCGCTCAGCACCACCATCGGGTCGACGTTGCGCGCCGCCTCGAAATTACCCGTCGCCTTCATAGGCCGACCTCAACGAATACCAAAAGCTGAAAAACCGATGCCTGCGGCGGCAGGGCCGCGCAGGCAACGGACGATGTGTGATCCGCCGGCATTACCGGTCAACCTCGCCGAACACGAGGTCGTAGGTGCCGATCATCGCCACCACGTCGGCCAGCATGTGGCCGCGCACGACCGAGTCGATCGAGGACAAATGAGCGAAGCCCGGCGCGCGCAGATGGGCGCGGAACGGCTTGTTGGCACCGTCGGAAACCAAGTAGCAGCCAAACTCGCCCTTGGGCGCTTCAACCGCCGCATAGGTTTCGCCGGCCGGCACGCAGTAGCCTTCACTGAACAGCTTGAAGTGATGGATCAGCGCTTCCATGTCGTCCTTCATCTCGGCGCGAGCCGGCGGGGCGACCTTGAAGTTCTTGACCATCACCGGACCCGGGTTGGCCTTCAGCCAAGCCACGCACTGCTTGATGATGCGGTTGGATTCGCGCATCTCGGCAATACGCACCAGGTAACGGTCGTAGCAGTCGCCCTTGGTGCCCAACGGCAGGTCGAAATCGACCGCGTCGTACTTGGCGTAGGGCTGCTTCTTGCGAAGATCCCAGGCAATACCCGAACCGCGCAGCATCACGCCGGTCATGCCCCAAGCCATTGCATGCTCCGGGGTGATCACGCCGATACCAACGGTCCGCTGCTTCCAGATACGGTTGTCGGTCAGCAGGGTTTCGTATTCGTCAACGCGACCCGGGAACTCCTTGGTGAAGTTCTCCAGGAAGTCGAGCAGCGAGCCCTCGCGCGAAGCGTTCAGACGCTTCAGCGCATTGCCCTTGTGCCAACGCGATTCCTTGTACTTCGGCATGGTGTCCGGCAGATCGCGGTACACGCCGCCCGGACGGTAGTACGCCGCGTGCATGCGCGCGCCGGAGACTGCTTCGTAGCAGTCCATCAGCTCTTCGCGCTCACGGAAGGCGTACAGCATCACCGCCATCGCGCCCAGATCGAGCGCGTTGGAGCCCAGCCACATCAAGTGGTTCAGGACGCGGGTGACTTCGTCGAACATGGTACGGATGTACTGCGCACGCTCCGGCACTTCGATACCCACCAGGGTTTCGATGGCGCGGACATAGGCGTGCTCGTTGCACATCATCGAGCAGTAATCCAGTCGATCCATGTAACCGATCGACTGGTTGAACGGCTTGGACTCGGCCAGCTTCTCGGTCGCGCGGTGCAGCAGGCCGATATGCGGATCGGCGCGCATGATGGTCTCGCCGTCCATTTCCAGGATCAAGCGCAACACACCATGTGCGGCCGGATGCTGCGGGCCGAAGTTCATGGTGTAGTTGCGGATCTCCTGCTTGGCTTCAGCAGGATTGCTCGCAAAGGCCTGCGAGGCCTGGTGGAATTCCTTCTTTACGTCCGCACTCACTTGCTTGCCTCCGTCTGCGCGCGCTCGCCTTCAGCAGTCTGGAAGCGGGCATCGTCGCGGATAACACGCGGCACGCCTACGCGCGGCTCGACCGAAGTCACCGGCTCGTAGACCACACGCTTCTTTTCTTCGTCGTAACGCACTTCGACGTTGCCGATCAGCGGGAAATCCTTGCGGAACGGATGGCCCACGAAACCGTAGTCGGTCAGGATGCGACGCAGGTCCGGGTGACCTTCGAAGATCACGCCGTACAGGTCGAACGCTTCGCGCTCGAACCAGTTCAGGCCCGGATGAATATCGGTCAGCGAGGCCACCACCGGCAGCGACTCACTCGGCGCGTAGCAACGGATGCGCAGCAGCTGGTTGTGCTGGTAGGAGCGCAGCTGGCAGACCACCGCGAAACGCTGCTTGGGCAGTGCGTCCGGCTGGGCCCCTTCGGCGGTTTCGTGGCTGGGGAATTCACCCCAGGCGAAACGGCCTGCGCCACTGCCTTCAACGCCACGGCTGAAGCCGTGCGAGGAAACGTCCGAGGTATCCCACTCGTCGCTGCCGTAGCCAAGGTAGTCGACGCCGCACAGATCAGTGGCGTGCTCGAAGCCGAACTCGTCACGCAGCGCCAGAGCGGTTGCGTGCCAATCGGCAACAGCCACTTCCAGCGTTACTTCGCCGCGCGGTTCGACCACCACAACCTGCGCACCGGCAAAGCGGGCGCGAAGTTTATCGATGAGAGAAGGTGCTTGCTGGGCCATGGGGGCTGGCGTGCTCTTGATTTGAAAAGGGGTCAGCGTGCGATGGTCTGGGTTCGCCAGATCTTCTTCTGCAGCTGCAAAATGCCGTACACCAGCGCTTCGGCGGTCGGCGGGCAACCCGGGACGTAGACGTCCACCGGCACCACGCGATCACAACCGCGCACCACTGCGTAGGAGTAATGGTAGTAACCGCCGCCATTGGCGCAGCTACCCATCGAGATGACCCACTTCGGGTCCGGCATCTGGTCGTAGACCTTGCGCAGCGCCGGGGCCATCTTGTTGACCAGGGTGCCTGCAACGATCATCACGTCGGACTGTCGCGGCGAGGGACGGAACACCACGCCATAACGATCAAGGTCCAGACGCGCCGCACCAGCGTGCATCATTTCCACCGCGCAGCAGGCCAGACCGAAGGTCATTGGCCACATCGAGCCGGTACGTGCCCAGTTCAACAGCGCATCAACGCTGGTGGTCACATAGCCCTTCTCGAGCAGGGGGTTATCGCCTTCAGGCCGCAGAATGTCATCAACCCGCCCTTCCGGGACGGGGTTGTTCATCAGGCCGTCGAGAGTTTGGATCACTCCCATTCCAGCGCTCCCTTCTTCCACACGTAGATAAAGCCGAGGAACAGCATGCCCACGAACAAGCCCATGGTGACCAGCGAACGGGCGCCGAGCTCCATGAACACCTGGGTCCAGGGCACAATAAAGATGATTTCCAGGTCAAAGACGATGAACTGGATGGCGATCAAGTAGTAACGCACGTCGAACTTCATGCGCGCGTTTTCGAACGCCTCGAAGCCACACTCGTAGGCGGAGAGTTTCTCGGTGTCCGGCGAACGCGGAGCGAGGAACCGACCGATCAACATCAGCGCAACGCCAATGCCGGTGGCGACGATCAGAAACAGCAGAGACGGCAAATATTCGGCCAGCACAGCGATTCTCTCTTGCCTCTGCCCGGGACACCTGCAGGTGCCAAGGCATGGGGGATGAACGGGACTTGCCACGACGGGAAGCTGCTGCAACCCGTGTACCCGCATAAAACAATGGTGCCCAAGAGGGGACTCGAACCCCTACGACCTAAGTCGCTACCACCTCAAGGTAGTGCGTCTACCAATTCCGCCACCTGGGCTTACGTCAGCGCAGCTGCTTCGCAGTGCGCCGCGTATTGTAACCGTCTTCAGTCTTTCTGTGCGGGTTCAGCGGGCTTTTCTTCACTCTTGGCAGGAATATTTTCCGCCGGAGCCGTTGCCTGCGGCACTTCACCCACCGCCGCGGCAGCCGGAGCCGCCGGAACGGCCTGCAACTCACCTGCCGGCGCCGCCGGCGCAGCAGCCGGAGCCGCCGTTTCGACCGTACTCATCAGGCCCACGCCCTGGTCCGTCGGACGCGAACCATGGCTGGCATACCACGCCATGAACAAGCTGATGCCGAAAAACACCACGGCCAGCCACTTGGTGCTCTTGGACAGGAAGTTGGACGCACCACGCGCACCGAACACCGTACCCGACGCACCGGCACCAAAACCCGAACCAGCGGCGGCACCCGAGCCACGCTGCATCAGGATCAGCGCGATCATCGCGAGCGCCACCAGCACATAGACCACATTGAGGATCAACATCAGCATTTTAGAAATCCGTCCCGGACAATTACCCGTTAGCGACTGGCGGCCGCCCTCGCGATGGCCAGAAAATCAGCCGCCACCAGCGAAGCGCCACCTACCAGCCCGCCATCGACGTCAGGCTGTGAAAACAGCTCTGCTGCGTTGTCGGGCTTGACGCTGCCGCCATAAAGGATCGACAACGAATCGGCAATTCTAGCATCGCGCTCGGCGACTACGCCACGAATGAACGCATGCACGGCCTGCGCCTGCTCCGGCGAGGCGGTACGGCCAGTGCCAATTGCCCAGATCGGCTCATACGCCACCACGGCCTTGGCGAAGGCTTGGACCCCAGCCAGATCCAACACCGGCGCCAGCTGCGAGGCAATCACCGCCTCGGTCTGCGCAGCTTCACGCTGCTCCAGCGTCTCACCAACACATAAGACCGGGATGAGGCCCGCATGGATCGCGGCAACAAACTTGCGCGCCACCAGCTCACTGCTTTCGTTGTGGTACTGGCGGCGCTCGGAGTGACCGACCAAACCATGAGTGGCGCCAACGTCCACCAGCATGCTGGCCGAAACCTCGCCGGTATAGGCGCCCTTTTCGTTGCTGCTCACATCCTGCGACCCGAACAGCAGCTCCGCGCCCTCGAAATCCTCGACCAGATCGCCCAGGTACGGCAGCGGCGGCAGGATCAGCAGGCTCACGCCAGGCAGCGGCAGGCCAGCAGCCACCTGCCCGACCAGATCGGTGGCGAATTGACGGCTGCCATGCAGCTTCCAGTTACCAGCAACGATTTTTTGGCGCATTCAGGCATAACTCCCCGGTAAAAAGTATCGGCAAAGGATAGCCGATATGCGGACATCGGCAGGACAACCTGCGGACAACGGAAGACAAGACGCAAAAACGCCGCCGGGCCAGGGCCGCGGCGGCGCGATAGGACAGCTGGCGAAACCAGCGCCGGCTTACTTCAGCTTGATTTCGCGCAGGCGCTCTTCCAGGAAGCCATGGGCGGTGATCGCCTCCGGATAGCGGCTCGGATTCTCCGCGGTGATGCACGAAGGCAGCACGTCGATCAGGAAGTCCGGGTTCGGGTGCAGGAAAAACGGCACCGAATAGCGCGGCTTGCGTGCCAGTTCACCCGGGGGATTGACCACGCGGTGGATGGTGGACGGGTAAACATGGTTGGTCAGGCGCTGCAGCATGTCGCCGATGTTGACCACGATGGTGTCGGCGTCGGAGGTGAACGGCACCCACTCACCCTCATGCGACTGCACTTCCAGGCCGGCCGCACTGGCACCGACCAGCAAGGTGATGAAGTTGATGTCGCCATGTGCGCCAGCGCGCACGTTGGGGATGTCATCGGTGGTGATCGGCGGATAGTGGATCGGGCGCAGGATCGAGTTGCCGTTGTTGGTCTTGTCGGCAAAATAGGTCTCGGGTAGGCCGATATGCAGGGCCAGCGCCGACAGCACGCGTGAGCCCAGCTGATCGAGCTTCTGGTACAGGCCATAACCATGCTCCTTGAAGCCCGGCACTTCGCTCGGCCACAAGTTCGGCGGCATCACCTCCCGGTACTTGGAGTCATCGGCGATCTCGCGACCGATATGCCAGAACTCCTTCAGGTCGAAATGCTTGGAGCCCTTGGCGGTTTCCACGCCGAATTGGGTATAGCCACGCGCACCGCCGCCGCCAGCGATGTGGTATTGCTTCTTCACATCTTCAGGCAGCGCGAAGAATGCCTTGAACACGTCATACGCGGCGTCGATGTCCGCCTGCGGAATGCCGTGATTGCGAATACCCGCAAAACCCCACTCACGATACGCCGCGCCAAGTTCGGCCACGAAGGCGTCACGGTCAGTATCGAAACGGGTGATATCGAGGGTGGGAATACGGGAACTCATACAAAACTCCAAAGAAGGGAACGGGACGCCGGCTATTGAAACCGACGTCCCGGCGACACCACTATGATCCAGCTCAAACCTGTGCGGTAGCCGAACGAACCGCGTCGGCCAGCGCCTCAAGGGTGGCAGTCATCAGCCCGGCCTCATCGGCCTCGACCGTGACCCGGACCACCGGCTCGGTACCCGACGGCCGCAGGAATGCCCTGCCCCGCCCAGCAACTGCTGCCTGTGCGGTTGCAAGCGCAGCCTGTACAGGGGCACTGGCAACGACTTCACGCGCACCACTTTCCAGGCGCACATTGATCGTCTTCTGCGGCACCATCACCAGCCCCTGCAGGGCCTGGTGCAGATTCACACCAGCATCGCCGAGCACTTCCAGCACCTGCAATGCACTGACGATGGCATCACCGGTGGTGGCACGATCCAGGCACAGGATATGACCAGAGGCTTCACCGCCCAGCACGCCATTGCCCTCGACCAGCGCCTTGTGCACATAACGGTCGCCGACATTGGCGCGGACGAACGGGATGCCCAGGCGCTCCAGCGCCTGCTCCAACCCGTAATTGGTCATCAGCGTGCCAACCGCCGGACCACGCAAGCGGCCATTGGCCTGCCACGCCTTGGCCAGCACGTACAGCAAGCCGTCGCCATCCACCGCTGCGCCGGTGTGGTCGACCATCAGCACACGATCACCATCACCGTCGAAGGCAATACCGATATCGGCGCCAACCTCGGTCACCTTACGTGCCAGATTGTCGATATGGGTCGAGCCCACACCGTCGTTGATATTGACGCCGTTGGGCTCGGCACCGATCGCGGTCACCTCGGCACCCAGCTCGCGGAACAGCAGCGGCGCCACGTGATAGGTAGCACCGTGGGCGCAATCGAGCACGACTTTGAGCCCGCGCAGATAGAAATTACGCGGCACGCTGGCCTTGCAGAACTCGATATAACGACCGACCGCATCGCGCGCGCGGACCGCCTTGCCGAGCTGCTCGGACTCCACCGTCGAGAACGGCTGATCCATCGCCGCTTCCAGCGCCAGCTCGGTGGCGTCATCGAGCTTCTCACCTTCGGCCGAGAAGAACTTGATGCCGTTGTCATAGTGTGGATTGTGCGAGGCACTGATCACGATGCCGGCATCGGCACCCAGCGTTTGCGCCAGGAACGCCACCGCCGGGGTCGGCATCGGCCCAATCAGCTGCACGTTGGCGCCTGCAGCGACCAGGCCCGCCTCCAACGCCGACTCAAACATATAGCCGGAGATGCGCGTGTCCTTGCCGATCACCACGGTCGGCTGTGCACCGCCGCTACGCGCTACCAGTACGCGGCCCAATGCGTTACCAACCCGCAGTACAAAATCAGCGGAAATGACACCCTTGCCGACCCGGCCACGGATGCCGTCGGTACCAAAATACTTGCGCGTACCCATCAGGCTGCTACTTCCTCATGCTGCGGCTGACGGCCCAACATGGCCAGCAGATCGGCCAGGCGGTCACGCATTTCACGGCGGTCGCAAATTTGATCGATGGCACCATGCTCGAGCAGGAACTCCGAGCGCTGGAAGCCTTCCGGCAGCTTCTCGCGCACGGTCTGCTCGATCACGCGCGGGCCGGCAAAGCCGATCAGCGCCTGCGGTTCCGCAATGTTGATATCACCAAGCATCGCGAATGAGGCTGACACGCCACCAGTGGTGGGATGGGTCAGCACCGAGATGTAGGGCAGACCGGCTTCGCGCAGCTTGGCCAGCGCGGCCGAGGTCTTGGCCATCTGCATCAGCGAGAACAGGCCTTCCTGCATGCGTGCGCCACCGGAGGCGGAGAAGCACACATAGGGGCAGCCGATTTCCAGCGCCGTCTCAGCCGCCAGCGTGAAACGCTCACCGACCACCGAACCCATCGAACCACCCATGAAGGCGAAATCGAACGAAGAGGCCACCAGCGGGCGGCCCTTCAGCAGGCCACGCATTGCAACCAGCGCGTCGTACTCGCCAGTGTTCTTCTGGCTGGCCTTGATGCGTTCGACGTACTTCTTCTGGTCCTTGAACTTGAGCACGTCGGTCGGCCCAAGGCGGGCGGCGATCTCGCTGGTGCTGTCGGCATCAAACAACGAGGCCAGGCGCGCGCGCGCGCGGATGGCCATGTGGTGCCCACACTTCGGGCAGACCTCAAGGTTTTCTTCCAGCTCCGGGCGGTACAGGGCCGCGCCGCAGCTACTGCATTTTTCCCACAGCCCCTCAGGGACGCTGCGTTTTTTGGAGGGCGTGTTGTCGGTACGGATGCCGGACGGCATCAACTTGCTGAGCCAACTCATGCGGGATGACAATTCCGTTCAGGGTGGCCTTGCGGCCACGACAGGGCCCACAGTCTAGCTCACCACTGCGACCAAAGTTGCAGCACTGGCTCTGGCGCAATCCCTACTGGTACGTATGTTTGGCGAGGTTGTAGTGCCCGCCCCAACACCGCAACCCGGTGTTCCGGCGACGCCCCCGCCCCCCCCGGGCGCGGCCCCGACAGGGGCGCCCAGCACTCAGCCACCCGCAGGCGCCCCG